>CBFDAW010000018.1:0-12886 GCA_965602865.1 uncultured Thermoplasmata archaeon | reverse complement strand
GTGTGAAGCCCGAGCTGGTGTTTAGAGGTAAAAACCAAGTCCCGGTAGATTCACGATCCGGTACACCAGATACAACCTCAAAGGGATTGGTGGTTATATATAATCCCAGTCATATCGGTCATCGTCCAGTGGGTTCAAGCCCTGAAATGCCAGAAAGATTGATCAAAATTATGGACATATTAAAAAGACGAGAAAAGGTCTTCAATGATCGTTGTCGATTAATTTCAGATTATCCCCCAGCTTCCGAAACGGACTTACTAAGAGTGCATACCAGAGATTACATTAATTTTATCAAAAATTATGCATCCAAAGGTGGTGGGTTTCTGGGTGATAGTACGTATATCACCAAAAGTACTCATGATCTGGCTTTATTAGCGGTTGGCGGCGCAATTCGTACCGCCAAGGAAGTGATTGAATGTAACATGGAGTTTGGATTGGGTTTGATCCGGCCCCCCGGGCACCATGCTAGTAGAGATAAGTATGGTGGTTACTGTATCTACAACAATGCTGCGGTACTTGCCCGGTATCTGCAGGCGAAATTCGGCTTTCAAAAAATACTAATTCTTGACTGGGATGCACATGCGGCAAATGGAACAATGGATATTTTTTATGATGATCCGAGTGTAATGTTGATCTCGCTGCATCAAGATCCACATACTTTCTATCCAAAGACCGGATTCATTTCCCAGATGGGCAAATCGAATGGTGTGGGTTATACTGTGAACATGGAGATGCCCCGTGGTTCAGGTGATGATGAGTACTTGAGCGTGTTCGATGAGTTAGTACTACCTCTGTATCAAAATTTCAAACCCGATTTTGTAATAGGTTGTAACGGCTTTGATACGCACCATAGCGACCAATTTACCGACCTGCAACTAACCTCACATGGATATTATAAGTTCTGTACTTACTTCAGGAAATATATGATCAATAAAATGGTGATTCTCATGGAGGGTGGATATAATCCATATATGGGTGAGTTGACACATACTTTAATAAATGGTTTATTAGGCAAGCCAAATCCATTCAATGATCCCCACCTATCCTTAATTCAAAAGGTTGTCAGCGATGAAAAGATCCAAATAATATTAAACAAGAAATTAAAAGAGCTAAAATATAACCTTCGTAGAAATAATGTTCTTTAAAGAGAGAATTCCACCAGTCTATTGACTGATGTTGGAAATGGAATTCTCTATTAAGTTCAATGGACTCAAGAGACTAATTTTTTTTTCGAAAAGCGTGACCGTCGAGGCCCGAGTGGTGCATTATTAAAGAATTAACCATATATTGTTGATAATGCTATTTTTTTTCTTACAGTAAATGAGCAGGCTTATCCCCGAATTTTGGGATGACCTTTAAACTTTTTATGAGGGGTAAGCCAGCGGAATGAACTGCCAAAAAGTTTAAGGTGCGAAGCACCCGAGGTAACCCATGAGATGGCATAGCCGTCGAGTGGCTGAACGAAGTTCAGATGTGGGGTTAATCCCCACAAGTTTTCCGTGAATGGTATGTTGAAATTCATGAAATAAAAATCTTGGCTGAATTTCAAGGTCTCGATTGTTCGCGGAGAGAACTATCGTGTTTGGTGATTAATGGTATTATTAAATTGAAGGTAAAAGGGTTCGCTTGCAACCCCGAGCACGCCACCGGTCTATTGACCGGTGGTGCGGGCACGCTTGTTGATTTTCCTTTTTAATAAAAACCATAGGGGTTTTCGTATAAAAAACAGTATTATTTGAAGTTATAAGCTTAGGTTGTATATGCTCTATGTTTACTCATGACACCATACTAACTAATTCACACAGGATTATTTCAATAGGTTACTTCACTTTCTGTAAATCCTTCTTAAGGCAGCCTCGTTTGCCTGGACTGAAGGGGATATTAAATAAATAAATAGAGAATCATCAAAATCCCGTCATCATGGAAACCATAAGGATTATATAGTTTCAGTTACATGTCACACCATAAGTGAGCTCATGGAGATTGTCAAACAACAAATTATCCTATCCTCTCGCGAAAAAGTTGAGATATTTGAATTACGAGTGCATCATAGGCTTAAGTTCTTTAGTTATACCTATCGGATCAGTGACAAAAATGGACTTGACCGCCCGATTATCCGATGGGATAATTATGAAGGACAGGTTCATTATGAAACGTTTGACACCAACAAACGAGTATTCACACAGACTAATTGTGAGTATAAACCGTCGCATGAGATATTACGACTTATCAAAATCTTTAGGCATAATTTAGCCAATATGAAAATTGATCAACTTTGACATTGATCCATCGCCTTATATTTGGTGAATCGAAATGTTGACACGATTGATATTTTCAAAGTCAAATAAAAATCTTGAACTTGCACGTCAACAATTGGCTATGAAATACAATAGTATCGACGATCTCTTTTTAGAAGTACAAAAGAACAAGTGCAATGCACCTGAAAAAGTTGACGATTATATGCTCTGGCAAGCGATTAACACCTATGATAAGCAACTTGAAGAGTCAGCTAAAACCGAACCAAGTAGCACTATACATTTTATTTTCAAAGAAGAGCTCATCTTTCATACTGCAGAGTTCTATCAGATATTAACGCCACGACGGATGGAATTATTAGAATTTATACATAATCATAATCCAGAATCGATCAAATCATTAGCCAACACCTTAAATCGAGATTATAAAAATGTCTATGACGATGTTCTTGCACTACCGAGGTACCATTTATTAGAGCTAGTTCGTAAGGGTAAGAATAAGCGACCAGTATCCAGATTAACAGCTATTGAGGTACTGCTTGATAAATAAGTTGGTTATTTGAGAAATGTTTATAAATTGGTAATATATAGGGGGTCAGTTATCCAACAATATTGAATTATCCATATATTCGATTCAATATCTTAAGTATACCTTCATTAAGGAGGTATTCAGGTGATTTAATGGTAGAGTTTAAGGCAATAATAGCCGATACAAAGTCTGGGAAAACTTATCAGACCACCGTCGCCGGTCATCATGCGAATTCGTTAATAGGAAAAAAGATCGGTGATGAATTCGATGGAATCTTTGTATCTTTACCTGGTTTCAAACTAGTCTTAACCGGCGGGAGTGATAAAAACGGTTTTCCAATGCGTAAAGATATTCATGGTATGAAACGACATAGAGTATTATTAACAAAAGGTATCGGTTATAAGCCGGATAAACCTGGGAAACGAAAACGTAAGAGCATTTGCGGTGATGTAATTTCTCCTGATATCATACAGGTTAATATGAAGATCACCAGTTATGGTTCAAAATCAATCAAGGACCTATTATCCCAGGAAGAGAAAAAAGAAATGGAATAATAGAATATTAAAGATTTTTAAAATGGAGTCCCAAAATGGAAATTTCCAGCCAGCCAGAAATTAATATCGGATTAGTCGGTCATGTTGATCATGGTAAAACTACCTTGACGAAAACCCTATCGGGTGTGTGGACTGACCGGCACTCTGAAGAGATCAAACGCGGCATTTCGATCAGGTTAGGTTATGCAGATACCAGTCTTTACAAATGCCCGAAATGCCCTGAACCAAAATGCTATACTGTAGATAAAACGTGCAAAGAATGTGGTGGTAAAACAGAATTCTTACGTGCAATATCCTTTGTAGATGCTCCTGGGCATGAAACTTTAATGGCAACTATGTTATCAGGTGCGGCATTGATGAACTCAGCGTTATTACTTATCGCTGCTAACGAACCCTGTCCGCAGCCACAAACCAAAGAGCACTTAATGGGCTTGGACATTTCTGGGATTAAGGATATAATTATCATCCAGAATAAGATCGACCTGGTGAGTGATTCCGAAGCTTTGGATAACTATTACCAAATAAAAGAATTTGTAAAAGGCACCTGTGCAGAAAATTCACCGATCCTCCCTATCTCCGCTCATCATAATTCGAATATCGATATATTAATAATGACCATGCAAACAAGAATGCCCTCACCCAAATGGGATGAGTCAATGGCGCCGCGATTATTTGTAGCCCGATCATTTGATGTCAACAAACCGGGCTCAAACCCGGATGAGTTGGTAGGAGGGATCATAGGCGGTTCACTTATTCAAGGTAAACTCAAAGTGGGTGATGAATTAGTACTTCGTCCCGGGCGTAAGATCGAAGAACATGGAAAAGTAAGATATGAGGATATTGCCTCGAAAATAACGAATTTAATTTCTGGCAGTAAAAATTATGAAGAACTTCGGCCCGGAGGACTTATTGCGGTTGGGACTAATTTGGACCCGGCTATGACAAAATCAGATTCTATGATCGGTAAGCTGGCTGGCAAACCGGGGTCATTACCAGAGATCTTATCGACACTCACACTTAATGTTAATTTATTCGAATCAATAGTCGGGGCTTCGGAAAATGCCAAAGTACAAAATATTAAAAGTTCTGAGCCACTTATGATCAACTCGGGATCAACAACAACTGTGGGTATTGCACGAAGCGCACGAAAAGATATAGTGGATCTAAACTTGAAGATCCCAATCTGCGCCGACCCTGGTTCACGGGTTGCAATAAGTAGAAAGGTTGAAAGCCGATGGCGGTTGATAGGATACGGAATAATACAATAATTATTCTGGATACCAACGCACTTTTTATGCCTTTTCAATTCAAACTCAATCTCGATTCTGAACTCTCAGGGTTATTAAGTGATTATCAGATTATCATCCCCAGTTGTGTTTTATCCGAGCTTAAACATTTAAAGCACCAAGAAAAGTTCGGTATATCTGCTCTCAAACTCGCATTAACCAAACCTCAACCAGAATGGTACATAGACATAGAGTCAAAAATTTTAAAACCTGAGGATAACGTTATCGACCCCGGTGATGAAAGTAAAACTGATGATCTACTCATTCAAATCGCAAAAACAATTAATGGTATAGTGGTCACTAATGATAAGAATCTAATGCGACAGTTAAATGACCTAGGGGTCCAAACCATCTCGTTGCGGGCGAAGAAATATCTGAAATTAAATACTTTTTTTAATTGACTGTACTTTTACATTCTTAATGAGAAAAATTGCTGGCAGGAGGGGGACACCACTTCGATATTAATATGATATTAATCGTTGGTGAGACCATTACAATTTATTTTTGTAGGTAATCACTGGCACGAGGGCGGGGTAAAAACCCATCCGAGCCCTCACACTCCCAAACCCACACACTCCCCAACTCCCACACTCCCTCGAACCAGCGGTTAATTTCATTAACCCTACATAGCGGTCCTGCCCTCCTCCCAACGATTATAATCGTTAGAATATCATAGTGGTCGATTAATATATATCGAACATCCCTTCAACATTCGCAGCATCAATATTTTGTGTCTTTTTTGATATTTCTAAAGAAATTACTAAATATCCATGTAAGAATGATAACGAACAAGAAAAATACATAGACACCAGTATTAATTCCCCTATCTGAAACATAGATGATCGTCACCGCAAGTATTAATGCAAAAATGATCAGCCCAAATTCTATTCGTTTAAACATATCCTCCAGTTTAGTTTCAAGATGAGTTGCGCCCCGGACATCCATTTTCACCGTAAGTTCACCAGCTTCGAGTTTTTTTAATAATTTATCGATCCTAGTTGGTAGATATTTAAACAATTTTTGATACTTGCGCAAGCTCCGAATAAGGTCCTGGATTTGTTCCTTTGGACCTACTTTTTCCATGGTGATCTCACGTATGATCGGTGCGGTGGCTCTTAGTAGATCGAAATCAGGGTCTAATAACCGACAAGTACTTTCGGTCTCAAACAATGCACGCTCGAGAAGTGTAAAATCTGCTGGAAGTCGGATGTCATATTTTCTTGAGAGCTCTATGATATTATCTGCGATTTGCATATCATACACAGTAGGTTTTTCCTCATGATAATAATCCAATAAACTCGTAACATCACGTTTCAACGCTTCTTTATCGATCTCACCCTCGATATCACTCATCTCCAGTAATGCGCCCACAACAGAATCGGAATCATTAGTAGCCACACCCACCAGCATTTCCATCAATAGCTTACGCCTCATCTGTGAGATCTTACCCATAGCACCAAAATCCACGAATGCAATTGTATCATTATCTATGACGAAAATGTTACCGGGTGACGGGTCCGCCTGGAAAAAGCCGTCCTGGAATAATTGTTTTACCATTGCACGAGCGATAAGTGTTGCAATTTTCTTATTATCGATCCCTTTTGCAGAAAACCCTTTTTTTGTTAGCCGTTTACCCTCGATCATTTCCATGGTCAAAAGGCGTTTAGTTGATAGTTCTGGGAAAATTCTTGGTATCTTCACCCATGGGACCTTCTTAAAATTCATATATAATCGTTCGGCACTCTTAGCCTCTAATAAATAATTAATTTCTTTATGCAGCATCTCTTCGAGCTCATGTACTACTTCAACAGGTCTGAAGGTGCGCATGGAAGAGATGTTTTTTTCTGCTAAATTTGCAAAGAAATATACAATATCCATATCCGTATCAATGATCTCTCTGATACCCCAGCGCTGGACCTTAACCACAACCTTTGTACCGTCCAACAGCTCGGCTTTATGCACCTGGCCCATGGATGCGGATGCAATAGGTTTTTCACTGAATGATCTATATACCTCTTCGAGTTTTTTTCCTAATTCTGATTCTACACGTGTTCTAATTTTATCAAAGGGCATAGGGGCGGCTTTATCATATAAATTTGAAAATTCTCTAACGTACTCTGGTGGTATTAAATCCGGCCGCATACTTAAAATCTGCCCGATCTTCACATAAGTAGGTCCAAGCTCCTCCAGCATCTTTCTTACACGAACCGATTCATCACCCTCAGCTTCAAATTTAATTGGTTTCATAGTGACTAAATTCATGAGACCAATTCGTTTGATGATGCGTAAGAATCCATGTTTTGTCGCAACATTAATTACTTGTCTAATCCGGCCTAGGTTACGTTTTAATGTACTCATTACCAATCCTAAATGTCTAATGAATAAGATATTTAAATTATTTTCGGAATAAATTGATTAAAATTGTATATAGTTTTCAAGCTCACCCTTTCGATATGCCGTAATATAATTCATGCAAAAATCATCATTACCCAAGATAGCCTCTGCAGTTGTGATCATGCTCATAAGTCGCTTGTCCAACGGGTTTAGAATTGCAGCGTCCAGACCACATGACATCGCAATAACCATGAATGTTTGGTTGAGCAAAGGTCTATTGGGTAATCCGTAAGAGATATTGCTAAGACCAATAATTGTCTTAACTTTGGAGTTCATAACTTTTAATAATTTAATAATCTCTAACGCCTGAAGCCCATTTTTTATATTTGTACTCACGGGAAATATCAACGGGTCAAGAAACACATCTTCAGGAGGTATCTGATGCTCAGCTGCTGCGTGTAGTATCTCGGAACCTAAGCCGCATCTCTTTTTCGGATCATCGGGAATACCTTGTTCATTCATGCATAATCCAACTAATTGGGCATTAAATTTAATAGCTAATGGTAAAATGGCATCCAATTTTTCTTTCTCGGCTGTCACTGAATTAATAATTGGTTTCTGCTCCTTCGAAATTCGTACGATCTCTAATAAAACGGCTTTGATTACGTCAGGTTTTGCACTGTCTATGGCTATTCTAATACTATCATTAATATCCGCAGCCTCATGGACGATTTGCGCCAGCCAGACTAGATCTTCCTCCTCGGTTTTAATCATTGTACCCGCATTAATATCGATCACCTGAGCACCTGCTTCCGCCTGCAATCGTACCTCACGTTTGATAAATGCCACATCTCGGGTTCGGATTGCCTTTTCAACCTGTTTTATACTGGAATTAATCCTTTCACCAACTATTAACACACTGATTTCCCCTAATCCTAAGAGTATGATTTTATAATTTATTAATATTGTTTTTTCAATCCGTTTTAGGTTTATGGGGTTATCCCCGGTTTTATTGAATTTATCTAGGTTTTCGTATGACATGTACATTAAGCCATATATGAAAAAATCGCTATAATAACATGTTATAACTATTAGATGCAATTGCAAATTTCGTTAGTGAAATTATATATACTCAATTTTATTAAAATAATAGTAGTAATATTTCCTTATTCAAGGTCAAGTTATTCATTATAGTTCTTGAGACCTGATCTTGGAACTGCTCTACTGGGATTGGATTTCAATTTCCCATAACTTTCACCCCAGAGATCCAAACAACGACTCGACTCGTTGATTTAACACACTCCCGGTCCCAGTAGAGCTCTATTATACTCTGATTTTTGTGAAAGATTTTTATTTCTAAGCATAATAAAACAATCGTAAGGTTTTTTTAACCATTGATTATACCCTTCTTCCAATTAGAGCATCCCATTGTATTATAATTAATAACAGTATTCGATATTGAATATACTAATGGGGGGATTATATGAGTTATATACCAAATATAAGCCAGAAAAAACAAATGCTGAAAGAAATTAACTGCAGTTCAATAGATGAACTATTTGCCGATATACCTAAAGAGATCAGTATTAACACCTTGAATTTACCGGGCGCACTCTCCGAATTTGAGCTTCGAAAAGAGTTTGCCAAAATAATCTCTGTAAATCGCCCACTGACCGAACTTACGAGTTTCTTAGGGGCGGGAGTATATAACCATTTCATTTCTGCATTAGTCCCAGCATTATTGAACCGTTCCGAGTTCTACAGTTGTTATACCCCCTATCAACCCGAACTATCCCAGGGGATACTCCAAACATTATTTGAGTACCAGAGCTTGGTAGCCGAATTAACCGGTATGGATGCGGGGAACACTTCAATGTACGACGCCCCGAGTGCGCTCGGTGAAGCTGCATTGATGGCCAGTCGAATAACCAGGAAATCTGAGTTTATAGTCCCGAAAGCGTTGTATTGGGATAAATTATCGGTGCTACGGAATTATGTAAAATGGGTGGGTATACAAATAAAGGAAGTACCGTATATTTCTGCAACCGGCGAAATCGACCTGGAAGCGTTGAAGACCATGGTTAATGAAAATACGGCGGGAGTTTATATTGAGAACCCGAATTTCTTCGGTGTATTTGAGAAATCAGCACCAAAGCTAAAAGAAATGATCGGGAAAGCTATGCTCGTGGTAGGTGTGAACCCGATCTCTTTGGGGATAGTAAAACCCCCCGGTGAATACGGAGCTGATATGGTAATAGGTGATGCCCAAGTATTCGGTAACCCGATGAACTTCGGCGGTCCGCTTTCGGGGTTGTTCACATGTAAATCCGAGTACATTCGAAAAATGCCTGGCCGCATCATCGGTCTAACCCGGGATGCCTCAGGGCGTCAAGCATTTTGCATGACACTCCAGACACGAGAACAACATATACGCCGGGACAAGGCAACCTCGAATATCTGTACCAACGAAGCACTTTGCGCAGTGGCAAGTGCGTTCCAGCTTGCAGCACTAGGCAAAAATGGTTTAGCCGCCCTTGCAGAACAAAACGCTCGACGTGGACATTATTTGGCGTCACAATTAGGTCAACTGAATGGTGTCCAGGCACCGGCGTTTAAAAACCAGCATTTCAACGAGTTCGTGGTTAGGATACACTCGGACGCTGACAAGGTCTTAAAGGAGCTATTGAAGCAAAACATATTAGGTGGCGTACCACTCAAAAATTATTTTCCCGAGCTGGGGGAGTCCATTTTAGTGGCTACCACGGAACTGCATACTGATGAAGATTATATAAATTATGTAAATGCATTAAAACAAATACTATCAACAGCGGAGGCAGGGGTACCAGGGGGTGGCCGGTAATGACAGCTGACGAGTCAATCGGGTATCACCAGGCAAAATACATCGAACCGATCCTGTTCGAGCTGGGTGCGCCCGGGGGTATTGGAGTAACACTACCACCGTTACCTACTTCAATCTCGGAAACCATAGATGATATTGACAACTTGCTCCCGGAGAACCTTCGCCGCACTAGTCCTTTGGAACTACCGGAAGTAAGTGCACCCGAGGTAGTCAGACATTACACTAGATTATCACAGATGAGCTACGGGGTGGATACAAACACCTATCCCCTTGGGTCATGTACGATGAAATATACGCCAAAGGTCTGTTTAGAATTGTCTGCCCTCGATCGCGTGACCGCGCTGCACCCGCTCCAGCCGCAGGAGACCGTCCAGGGTGCGCTCAAGATCATGTATGATTTGCAGGGAATGCTCGCCGAAATCGGAGGCGTGGACGCAGTAACGCTCCAGCCGGCGGCGGGTGCGCATGGTGAGTACACGGGTTTGCTTCTTACACGTGCGTACCACGAGCTTAATGGTGAGGCTAGGACTGAGGTGATACTCCCGGATACCGCGCACGGCACCAACCCGGCTAGTGCGGTCATGGCGGGGTATAAGGTCGTGGAGATACCGTCGGAGAACGGTTGTGTGGACCTGAAAGCGCTGGATGCCGCATTATCAAAGAACACTGCGGTATTTATGCTCACTAATCCAAACACGTTAGGTATATTTGAACATGATGTCTTAAAAATCGCTGAGCTGGTGCATAATGTCGGGGCGTTACTTTATTATGACGGGGCTAATCTGAACGCTATTTTGGGTAAAGCCCGGCCAGGTGATATGGGCTATGACATTGTGCATTTTAACCTGCATAAGACATTCTCAACACCACACGGCGGCGGCGGTCCCGGTGGCGGACCGATCGGTGTTAAAAAAGAATTAACGAAGCTCCTGCCAGTACCCCAAGTAGCACTCGACCCGGAGACTAATAAATACTATCTGGACTACGATGTCCCACATACCATAGGCAAGGTTAAAGGCTATTACGGGAACTTCAATGTTATCGTCAGAGCATACTTGTATGTCCGATTAATGGGTGCCGAGGGCTTACGGGATATTGCCGAGGTTGCAACACTTAATTCAAATTATATGAAGGAGAAGCTCAAGGGTGTTTACAAGCTGCCATACAAGGACCTTCGCAAGCACGAGTTCGTGTTAACGGGGAATGTAATGAAAGAGAAAGGTTTGCGGACGTTGGATGTAGCCAAGCGATTAATGGATTATGGATTACACGCGCCCACGGTGTACTTTCCGTTAATCGTTGACGAAGCCCTCATGATCGAGCCCACGGAGAACGAGTCGAAGGCGGAACTGGATAAATACATCGAGATAATGCTGAGGATCGCCAAGGAAGACCCAGAGATCGTGAAATCCGCACCACATAATGCTGCAGTTGAGCGTGTAGACGAGATCTATGCCGCTAAAAATTTGTTACTCAGCTGGCGAATGTATAAACAAAAATGCGAGGCTGACGGTAAACCCGTGCGCTGCCCAGTATGATCTTTTAAATTAAAATAGTTCATTTTTTTAATTTACTACCGATTAATACAAAATGAGCGATTAAAGATTCCAACTGAATACGTTCGTTGCTACCTTCTACAAGCCTGAATTCTATCTCACCGACCTGATCCACGAGCTGTACTTTTGTTAGGTCCGGGATAGCGAGATTAAAAATTTCATGGTGTATCTGGCGTATAATATCCTCTCCTGATAGACCAAAGTTAATCAATAAATTATCCAGATGTTCCCGAGCCTTCAGAAAATCACCGGTGAGGGCGACTTTTAATAGATCTTGCACATCTTCCGGGCGGGCGGTTGCGGTGGATTTATAGAGTATCTCGTCGGTGATGTTTTTATCGAGGGCAGCGCCCACCTGCAATGCGTTCGTAGTCTTACGCAGGTCTCCCCGGGATAGATATAATAATGCGCTATACCCGTCCTCTGTAAGCGTTAGCGCCTCGCCTTTAGCGATGCGATCTATATATTTCTTGATATCCTCGTCATGTATCGCTCTAAATCTGAACACCGCGCATCTCGATTGAATAGGTTCGATGATTTTACTGCTGTAGTTGCATGATAAAATAAACCTGCATGTATTAGCAAAGCGCTCCATAGTACGCCGCAGCGCCGCCTGCGCTTCAGGTGTTAGTGCATCGGCTTCATCTAAAAAAATAATCTTGAACGACGTCTCGCCAATGGGCGAGGTTCGCGCAAATTCCTTGATCTTGGTCCGAACCACCTGGATACCGCGTTCATCGGACGCGTTTAACTCATTGAAGTTTTGTTTCCAGACATCGGTATATAGTTCACGTGCAAGTGCAATGGCGCTCGTAGTCTTACCGGTACCCGCGGGACCGGCAAATAATAAATGCGGTAGATTGCCCGATTTTACATACGCCTTTAACCGCTCGGTTATTTCGGGTTGACCGATTATATCGTCCAACTTTTTGGGTCGGTATTTCTCTGTCCAGATTTCTTTCATACCCTTAAATCCTCCCCCTGGAATCAAGATAGCCCTTCAATATGATTATTCTAGGGTATATAATTTACCATGGGGTTGTTAAATGTACTATCATATATCAATATTTGTGTAGATAATCACTGGTGGGAGGGTGGGAAGATTCGCTGGCGTACAGTTCTTAGTTATGGCATTTTATTAATATCATGATTTTCACCAAATTATTATATACATTGAAAATTATCCTTATTTACCTTTTTGGGGTAATTTTATGCAGGATACGCATATTGTCATGGTCATTATACTAATTATTTTCCCAGGACTGATTGCAGTTGACCCCAACTTTGGTTCTACGACACCCGGAGATGTTCAATTTCCTGAAATTATGGACAATGAAGTTATCCCAACAGATGCAAATAAATTATTAGCCAATACTCCACAAGCCTTCACCGAGAATCGTGGTCAGCTGGAGAATGATGATGTAAGATTCTATGCCCAGGGCGGCGGGATTTGGTTTACCGATGACGGTGTGTGGTTTGAGCTCAGAGAAGAAATAACAAAGAATAGTCGAG
>CBFDAW010000017.1:0-12977 GCA_965602865.1 uncultured Thermoplasmata archaeon | reverse complement strand
TAAGAGAGAATTCCACTACCACCAGTCAGTAGACTGGTGGAATTCTCTCTTTAAAAACGGTGGCGTGCTCAGGGTCGCTTTGCTTCCCCTTCGACCATCATTCTTTTTAAAATATTATGCCTATCGATTTCACAGGACCCCATTGCAATACCAAATGCGCATGGTCTGTATCTACACCTAATTCTAATCTAGAACAAATTTAAAACTGCGGGTGCAAAACAGCGGAAATCTCCGCTTCCAGCGGTTTTATATCCGGGTAAAAGTCAGATGCTAACTTTTTCTTGCATTCTGGTCCAAATTCGTGTAAAGATTTCCTTTATATATTCAATATCCAATTTAATCGTCATGTTCTTGATTAACCCACCTGTCAGGATTGAAACGATTATGTCAAAATCTGTGTTATTCAACTCGAGTTCTTCCTTAATTTTACGCCAAATTGCCAGGATCTGACCGTGTGATTCGATCTCTGGTGTCTGGGTGATTACTGCAATTGTTAAATGTGCCGCCGCCAGATCTATTTTAGAAACTTTAAGGTTTGGTTCGATATTTAATAATAGATTTTGGAAATTTTCAATTATTACACTTAGTCCTCCCGTATGTTTGATCTCCTTTTTTAGATCATTAATCCGGCTTGTTACTAATAATGCAGTTAAATAATCATTATTATTCTGAATGATATCCATTCTCCGCATCTCATCCCAGAGGTCAATGATCTCTTTTGTGGATTCCACTTTATTTGAAAGATCAGTAACTGCTGAGGCAATTATCGCTGAGGCAATATCGTTTAAGCGAACAATATATGTTTCCGCTAAAATCTCAGTACCGTTTTTTTCACCTAGGATCGGATAAGTTAATTTAATTATAAGTTCGTGGCGAATACTTTCCAAAGTATCTTGGATTACGGCTAGGTAGTTACCCTTTTCTATCTTAAGATCCATTAGCCTTCCTTGGCTCAATAGGACTATCAAATAATCCAACCGTGTCTTGATTTTTACATTTTGTCGTACCTCGTGCCAAAGGTCCACGGTGAAGCGTGTGGGAAGGATCTTATCCGATTTTGCTATTAGGCACGATGTGATGAATGCAGCGCTTTGGTCACTTAGGGATTCCTGAATCACTCGATATCTCCTGATTCTATTTGGAATATTATTCATTTTTTAGATTAAAATACTTTCTATAGCATTTTTGTCTAAAATGTAGTATTCTAAGAATTAAGGAACAATAAATTAAATATTTTAACATATTAAAGGATAATATTAGGTGTCCTAAATGCGTTATGAGTACCCGGTATATCGCCCACCAAGCGAGTGGCAAAGTTTAATTATCCAGGCGACTATTGGCTGCCCCCATAATAAATGCGGTTTTTGTGATATGTACAAAACTCAGAAATTTAGACTTAGACCTATTAAAGAGATTAAACTAGACATTGAAATGGCCAAAGAATTAGAAAAGAAATTAATTGAAAAATCGAAATCTACGGGTCGTGATATTGAAAAACTGGCATATGATTTGGGCATACCTTGGTTGCTGGGTGGAAAAGTTAAGAGTGTATTCATTGCGGATTCAAACTCAATCATTATGGACACTAAAGAATTGGCAGAATTGGTGAGGTTCATTCATAAAAAATTCCCTGACCTTGACCGTGTAACAAGCTATGCACGTGCTAAGACTATCGTAGAAAAATCGATGGATGAGTTGAAGACATTGCGAACCGCGGGGTTGCATCGATTACATGTAGGTTTGGAAACTGGCGACCCAGAACTATTAAAGATAATACATAAAGGTGTGACACCACAAGAGCAAGTGGAAGCTGGTTTAAAGGCACTTAAGGCAGGATTTGATTTGACCGAATATGTATTATTGGGTTTGGGTGGTAAGGAGTACTGGGAACAGCATGCAATTGGTACCGCAAATGTTTTGAACCAAATCAATCCCACATGGATCAGGGTACGAACTCTAATGCTAAGACCGAAAACTATACTTTACATTAAGATGAAACGTGGTGAGTTCCACGAATCCTCACCCCTTGATGTGGTTCGTGAGACGCGGTTGCTGATTAATAACCTGGAATGCACTGCGGAGTTTTTAAGTGATCATAATTCTAATTATCTATCATTAAATGGCAAGTTACCCGAGGATAAATCTAAAATGCTCATACATATTGACGATACCCTTGAAACTATTCGGTTAGTTCCAGGTGCTGAGGAGCAAATATTTCCCATAGATAGAGTTAGACACTTATAATTAAAATATTAAGTATAAAAATAAATATGCACCAAAAAGACTTTTTTTAACTAATTATTAGATAACATATATATATGACTATATTTATTGAGGGCGATACCGCAAACTCGAATAGAATAGCTACCTGGAGGTTGAACTTGAATTACACACGTTTTGAGAAAGCACGAATAATCGGCGCGCGAGCACTTCAAATCACTATGGGTGCTACGATATTAGTTAAACTACCAAAAGGTGAAATAGACCCTATTAGAATTGCTAGTATGGAATATGAGAAGGACATAATACCTATTACTGTGCTACGCTCATAATGCAAAGCATATTCTTTATTCAAAAATAAAATTGATGAAAAATATTTAAATAAAAATTATCAAACAACCGGAACATTGAACTGGAGGCGTAAGATGGAGGAAGACTATAAAGTAAAGGAATTCTTGATCCCGGAAGATATTTTCCTTACTTCAGGTGTACATATTGGTACTCAACAAAAAAGCTCAGACATGAAAGATTTTATCTTCAAAGTAAGAACCGATGGGTTATATGTCCTTAATATTCAATTGACTAATGAACGGATCAAATATGCTTCCAATTTTTTAGCACGTTATGAGCCCTCAACGGTACTGGCAGTCTCTGCAAGACAATATGGTCAAAAACCGGTTTCCACATTTGCTAAGACTCTAGGATATAATGTATTTGCGGGTAGATTCATTCCGGGTACACTGACCAATCCAAATCTTCCAAAATATGTGGAGCCTGAATTATTAGTGGTAACCGACCCCGCAGCTGATGCTCAGGCATTAAAAGAAGCGGTCAGTATTGGTATCCCGGTAATTGGGTTTTGTGATGCTAATAATGAAACAAAAAATATTGATTTTATTGTGCCTGCAAATAATAAAGGTCGCCGATCGCTTGCGGTGGTTTATTGGTTATTAACACGGGAAATCTTAAAAAAGAGGGGAGATATTAAGGATAACGATGAATATTCGGTTACGATAGAAGATTTTGAGGCGAAGTTATGAGGAAACCTGCAGTTAGTGGACAATTCTATGCAGCATCAGAAAAAGAACTAAGACAACAAATAGAACAATGTTATAAACATAAACTAGGCCCGGGGAAAATACCTAAATTGACAACCTCACCTAAAAGAAAGGTAAAAGGTTTAATAGTCCCCCATGCAGGATATACATACTCCGGACCTATTGCTGCACATAGTTATAATAAGTTAGCCGAGGATGGGTTCCCACAAACATTTATTATTATTGGGCCGAACCATTCAGGTTTTGGCAGTATGGTAGCGTTAACCACAGAAGATTTTAAAATGCCGTTTGGTGATGTGAAGATAGATCAAAAATTGGCAAAATTATTATGGAAAGGGATAATTGATAACGATTTAAGTGCCCACAAACATGAACACTCTATAGAAGTGCAATTACCATTTCTTCAATATATACACAAGCATTTTGAATTTGTACCTATCACCTTAGCAATGCAAGACTATAAAACATCTAGTGAAGTTGGAACGATAATTTCCGAGGCGGTAAAAAAAACCGGTCGTGATGTTGTGGTGATTGCTAGTTCCGATTTCACTCATTGCGGTATGATGTATGGTCAAATTCCATTAAACGGAATGACCGCGGGTGCTTGGGCGGCTAAACAGGATGAAAAAGCCATCAATGCAATCTTAGAACTGAATCCCAAGAATTTATTAAAGAGTGTTAGACAATTTGATATAACCATGTGCGGTTATGGACCGATCATCGCCATGTTGACCGCTACAAAAGAACTATCCGCAAAAAAAGCAAATTTACTTAAATATGCATCATCTTTTGATATACACCCCGCTGATAGTGCGGTTGGTTATGGGGCAATCGTCATAGAATAGGGACTATAGTATTTGGGAAAAATGTTAGATTTACTGGTCTAGAGCTGAATTAATCAAATCTAAAACATTTAGTATTAGATTTGCAATACATTTACTATAATATCAATAAAAATAAGAAAATAATAGTAAATTAAATTAATTAAAAAATCGATTTGAGAGAGGTCGATAATATCAACATTTAAACCTCACAGGTTTTAATGAATTAGAGGTAGAGTTAATGGGATTATTCGATAAATTCCGCAAGAAGAAAAAACCCTCCCCAGCACCACCAACCGGTAGTCAAAAAACTGAAATGGGACCTACAATAACAAGAGCGCCCTATGGGAAATCAATACAAATAAAAGGCCCACCTAGGTCATCGATGGGAACGTACAATACTAATATTCAACAAAATATTCACCGCACAACATTAGCCCAGCTATCAAAACCAAAGACGCTCAATGACCCCGAGATTCAAAAACAGATCGATGATTCGGTGCGAAGGATCCCAAGAGTTCCTAGACAAAAACCAGTTAGTCGTCCTGTTCAAACCAAAGTGGTACGAACAAAAGAAATTAGAACGATTCCGGCAACGACAGGCCCCAAAACTAGCCCGGGTACTGCTAAAACTGTGAAAAGTCAGTTATTAGAGGATGCTATGGGTGAAGAAGAATTATTTAAAAAATTGGCTCAATGGGATCATGAGCTGAAGAAAAAAACGACAATTAAACGAATGCCTGTGAAAGTCCCAAAACTACCAGCATCACCCACCCAGCCATCACCACCTTCTGCACCGGCACAACCACTAAAGATCGCCAAGTAAAAACTACCCAAAACTATAACCGATATTAAAAAACGTTAGGAAAGGTTACTAAAATTAGAATTGAAATTAGAAGAAAGAGAAAAAAAGCTAAAAAAGAAGGAAGAAATGAATAAATTATTCACAGATATTGAAGATAGTGAGCTTGAAGGTTTTACAAAAGATACGGTTGGGGAAACTGGTTTAGTGCAAGATGAAATTAAAGTCAAAGAAGATCGACTCAAACAATGGGAGCAGGAGATCATTAAACGTGAAATGGAGCTACAAAAATCTATCGAAGGAAAATCCGAATTTGAACCACCTGAGGACTTGCTACAACCATTGAAAAATTTAACATTTACAACTTTCATAGTAGGTCCAAGCAATCGATTTGCACATGATGTTGCATTATCTGTTGCTAAGGCGCCGGCGGATGCTTACAATCCATTGTTTATTTACAGTGAGGTGGGATTAGGTAAGACGCATTTATTATGTGCCATTGGAAACTACGTAAAAAGCAAAAATCCAGAATATCGAATTGTCTATGCAAGCTCTGAGAAATTTACCAATGAATTGCTTGATTACTTACGAATGGGTGAGATGGAAAAATTTAGGAGCAAGTATCGAAATGTAGATATTTTATTGATAGATGATATCCAGTTTATTGGTGGTCAAGAAGGTACCCAGGAAGAATTCTTCCATACCTTCAATTCCTTATATAATGCCCATAAACAAATAGTAATCACCAGTGACCGACCACCAAAAAATATTTCACATCTAAAAGATAGATTACGTTCACGATTCGAAGGGGGATTAATAATAAATATTAAACCACCGGACCTGGGCACTAGAACACAGATCTTACATGAAAAAGCAGAAAAAGACGGTATTTACATTCCCGATGAAATTATTAATTATATTGCTGGGAAAGTGAAATCCAATGTTCGAACTTTAATTGGTGTTCTAAACCGTGTAGTAGCACATTCATCACTTACCGACCGTGAAATGGATACTAGTTTGGTCGATGAAGTATTAGCGGATGTAATGGACGAAAAACTTCAATTACCTTCAATATAGACTCGTTATTTTTAATATAGTAACCTAAACCAAGAATATTTTATTTACCTATTTTGCAAATATTAAAATTGAACATTTCAATACAAAGTTTAATAAATGTTATTATTATTATTTATCGAACTTCCAATGATATTAAAATGGTATAAGTGAAATATGTATCCCACCGCTGGTGGTTCTAATAATAGGTAAACATAGGAATGTAGGATTTCAGGCAGGAAAGGATTATGATTGATGACGATCCAAAATATAATCAAGTATTCAATATAATTCGTCGTTCACAGGCTTTGATTTTAAATATAAAATTACTAGGTGCTGAAACCACACAGGCAAAAGATTTATTGGATACTGCAAAAGATGCTCTTAAAAAGGGTGATTATGATACTGCCATTGAATATGCAAAAAAGAGCATGGTCGAAGTCATCGAATTGAAAAAACAAATAAAATCCGGAGATAAAGGCTCAAAACCTCAGAAAATAAAAATTGAAACATCACCCAAGGAAACACAAACACCTGAGCCTCCGAGGCAGGAGACCTCAAGTACCGATTCGACTACTCAAGTAAAAGAAAAAGTACACTCGGAAGGTTCAGAAACCAACTCAAAAACCAAAGCTGATAGTATATCGCCAGATAATTATGAAAATGGGTTTAGTTATTTAATCGAGGAGAATCGCGCTAACTTCTGCTTTGAAATATTCTCTAAACTTACCACAACAAATGAAAAAGGTTTATGTATTTGTCGAATAAATCCAGCCATAATATTGCGCAAATACAATTTTATTCAAGGAATAACTATGCTCTGGCTGACTGATCGTGAAAGTTCAAAGGAAGCTACGATTTCGCCGTCGCTTGAAAGTATGATCTATGTTGTTGAAGAATTCATTGATAAAAATGAAGAAGCCGTAATTTTACTTGATGGCATTGAATATTTGATTAGCAATAATGGTTTTAATCCTGTTTTGAGATTCATTAGGCGGCTGATCGATAAGATTTCCGAAACAAGTACAATTTTATTAATTGGTGTAAGCTCAAAAGCAATGAACGAACAAGAATTAAAACTCTTAGAACGCGAGTTGAACCCAATTTTCTTCAATTAAAAAAAGATTTAAGCAGATATTAATTCCCGCGATCATCTACTGATGGACCAATGATTGCCAAACCGTTCTCATCTATATCAATAATAAATCGTTTCATGCTGTGGTCGTTTTGCCGCATCTTAATTACCTCGATAAAACGTTTTTTACCTTCCATGGTCTCGCGAACACCAAGTTCGATTACACCATCTGCCAAATAATTTTCGTCATCCTCATTGGATAAGGTTCCACGACTGGATTCTTTAATTAGAAATGAAACCAGATTATTATCACGAAGTAATTTGAGGAAATAATACATCCTTTTCCTACGTTCACGCGGATTATCGGTCTCGATTAACGTATATAATGCATTTAACGAATCCAAAGCAAAACATACGAACTTATCACCGTGCTCCTCTTTCAATGACACTATCAATCGCTCGGTTAAATCTAAAAAATCAGCGCGTTCAGCCTCATCTTTATACATTTCCCGGGTACGATTATAATCGGCGATATGTAATCGATCACAAACGGGTATATTCAGATGCTTCGTGTTTTTGATTAAGCTCTCCCGTGTTTGCTCTAGAGTAGCATACATTCCTATATATTCCGGGTTATTATTCAAATGCACAGAAAACATATTGTATATAAACGAGGATTTTAAAGTGCCAGGTAAACCGGTTACTAAAACTATTAATTTCTCATAATCATTTGTCTTAAAGATTCGATCAATACCTTTTATAGTATTTTGAAACATATATCTCACCTATCATTAATGGATCTGAGGCTGAAACTAGTAGGACTTTGATTAATTAACCTAATGATTAATGAATAATAATAGACCCAATCCTCAACTAATTTGTAATATTTCTCTACTATTTAAGTAAAGTAATGTATTATATATATAAGAATTATTAGTCTAATATTATTCATTTTGAATATTTAAAGATATTGATTACTTAATCATTGATAGATATATACGTGATGATTTCGATTTAGAATTAAATAATGAAGGTTTAAATTAGATACCAATTTAACCAGAGGAGAATATAAATATTCAAATATAATTTGATAACATTACCATCAATTATAATAGTTGGAGGCATAGAATATATCGTTTGAGATTATTAGCTTAGTTGCCTTTGTATTTGTATTAGGTATAGTTCGCGGGTCATCCATATGTCTAATAGCCTGTGCTCCGGGAATTGTGCCCTATCTTGTTTCCAAGGGATATAGTAAGCGAAAATGTTTACAGTTGGCAATAATTTTCAATATACCACGAATAATTGTTTTGACAATTTTCGGTATAGTTGTAGGTATAATATCATATGTTATTACACAGGAATATTTAAAATCTGCAATAGAACCATTTATATTAAATATCCAACTAGTTGGTTATGGTTTCCTTGGAATATTCATCTTAGCCTTTGGCGCCCATATGTTTGTGACAAGTGTGGAATCTAAAGAAGATATTAAAGAGGGCAAAAAAACCAAGATTTCCTGTCAGAAAGAATGTAAAGTGAAAAGTAAAAAAGAAACAGAATGTGCTCCTCAGCGTCAAAGGTTGTTTGGGCTCATTCAAAGGAAGTTCAATACACTTCAGGGTAAACCGAATACGCTTTTTCTTATCTGGGGTGGGATTTTAAGTATTGCGTGCTTGGGAGAAATTGCGTTAATTGAGCTGTCAATGATCTCCGGGTCACTTGGTATTGCCAGCAACTCATTGTTCGGTGCAGCATTTCTCGGGGGTTCGGGAATGTTTTTCTTTGCCGTTGGGGCAGCCATTCCACTTATTCTCGTATCCGTGGCTAGTAGCTCAATCTCCAAATATATTAAAACTATTGAAAAACTCGAATCAATACGAACTATTGGTGCCATGGTCATGATTATGATTGGATTGGTATTTATTATTATGTTGGCAGCATTTATACTATCGAATATTTAGATATATTAGAATTGTAACTCTTATTATTACTGAACAAATTTCAAATACCACTTCTTTATTATCCTTCCTCTATGTGTTTAGCCATTCCTGCTAAGATCCTCGAAATAACCGGCGAGGTTGCAAAAGTCGATTTCGGTGGAATAACCCGCGAGGTGGATTTATCATTAGTAGATGCCAAATTGGATGATTATGTAATAATCCATGCAGGTTTTGCCATCGAGGTGTTAGACGAAAAAGATGCTTTATACACCCTTGATTTATTCAAGCAAATGTTAGAAGCAGAAGAGAAATAATTTTATTTTTATGGAAGCAGCTATATGCACGAATATTCTATAATGAGTCAAGTTATCCAAGCAATTTTGGATGAAGCTGGGAAAAATAAATTAAACACAATATCCAAAGTGACACTGGAAATAGGTGAACTTACTTTTCTTGGTGAGGAACAGCTGCGGTTCTGTTATGAGGTGCTCTCAAAAGATAATATTTTACACGATTCCCAGCTAATTATCGAAAAAGTTGAGCCTGAGATCGAATGCACAAAGTGCGGATTCAAAGGTGATTTGGAATATCAGGAATCAGAAGAATTTCATTTCAGGCTTCCAAAATTTGCTTGCCCGAAATGCAATTCAAAAGTGGAAATCATAAAAGGTAAAGACTGCATTATACGCGAGATCACTGGTGAGTTGGATACATAATAGAATCGCCCTGGCTTAAAACGCTGGCTACAGTTCAGAGCACTTTACGCTCGACCGGAGGACTCACCTTTTACCATTGCGGTGGCGATCAGATGGGCGACCCGGATGGGCTCGGGGAGAACACCTTGGACCGTGGTGAGTGAAATAATCCGCGCAACATCTGTTTTACTTATGCCAATAAATTTTATGTAAATCGGATTATAATTGGTATGAATATTTACCAGTTCGAGGTTATTGATAATTTTCCAGCGAGTTTTCCAGTCAGTAAAATGGTTTTTAAGGGTTTTTTTAATTATTTTTAGATCCGGTTCGGTACGTGTTATAGTGGTAACAGGTATCTTTGTAGTATTGTACAATTGTTCTATGTCAATAACATTAAACCCTCCGAAAGCCACACCATCTAACATGATTAATCGTAATTGGTCTTGATAATTACTATTTTTAATCATTTTCTCAAGCACATCAGTAGCGTCCGTGCCATCCACCGTTACTTTACTGCGGCAAATACCCTCAATGTAATGTGGTGTACGCATAACCACCCCTATTATGATAACTCTTTTTTTATCAAACTTAAACTGTCCATCATCGAGTCCAAGAATTCGGATCTGGTCTTTCATTTACATCATCATGCCTTGATACATTTTTTACAGATACGTATTTGGAGTTTGAATTCACCCGCTTGATTAGTTGTTTAAATAAAAAAATTGCATTTTCTATCAATATTCTTGCTAAGCAATTTTTTTATTTATAAGAGTTTAAGTTCACCGGTAATCTTATCAACGACATCGTTTGGCCCAGGACCTATTCCCAAACATGTTATGGTTCCTGGCGGTACCTCAGTCAATCCCGCATCGATTACTAGACTAGTAGCAAGCTTTAATGTTTCTGCGCGCTGCTTAAGCTCGTTCAATTCAGACACATCAAATGCACGCACCACCACCTTTTTCTGCCCTTCACGATGCCATTGGGTAAACCATTTTCCTTGGTTACTTTTTGTAGATAACGCACAATTCACGGCGGCATGCGCAACCTGGACCGCTAGTTTGCCAGACGTTAATTTCAAATCATCCCGGACCACTATTACCAATTTATATTCCACGACATCATACCTCAAGGTATTTATGAATTCAATAGCCATATCTCCGAAGATTTGTTGGAACTTAACAATGGATTGATAAAAATCATTTTACTTTTCCACTTTTTATTCGCTTTTGTTTTTTATTAGGGATAATGTCAAGAGCTCTTCTGCGCCATGCGTCGCCGAGTTTTGCAGCGGAAGACCAGTTCACTTTTCGACGTAATATTAGTTTACCATCTTTCTCTTTAACATAATTTAAAGGAATTAAATAGAAATTGAGTTTATTCTTTAAGATTAATTCTGATTTTTCTATACCGATACTTTCACCCACTTTTGTACCTTTAGGTGTTTCGACAAAGCGTGATAATAACTGATCCTGCGGGTCTTCTTGAAGCCATCTAACCTCCTCGGGGATATTATCCTCCTGTTGTAATTTGTCATGTGATGATTTTATTTTCAATTTCGTCTTTCGAATCAATTTCTTGTTATGCTCCATCGTGCGCGTTTTTGGCGGTACTTTACGCCGGGTTTGTGACTTGCGCGTTGGTAGATTTCTTATCGGGGGTCTCGTGCGTTTTTTGGTTCTTTTCTTTCTAATACTCACTGCACCATTTAGTTGGTTCTTCACTCCGCCCTGAACATTGTTAAATTTAGTTGTTCTCTGTTTTAGTTTGGTTTTTTTTCCTTTTTGAGTTGTTATGGTTTGGAGGATTATAATCAAATAATGCAATAAAGTAATCCTGTCCATAAATCGTATAGGCATTATTGTTCACCTTTCAGATTTCTAAGTAATTGATTTTACCAGTTGGTTGAAATAAAATTATTACCAATTTAAGTTTATTAGTAAGTGTGACATGCACCGGAATTTAGATACTTAAATATTTTGACTATAAGGAAAATTAATAATAAAATAGTTCAATCAATAAAATCTTTTATAATAGAGAAATATATATAAAATCCAATGTCAAATTTTATCCTAGAAGATTTGGAATATCTGGGCAAAGTGCTCTTATTAACCTTCATGCTACTAAGTGGTTTAGTGATTTACAATCAAAAAATAGTAGAGGGGTTGATTTTAATTTCGATTTGCTGTCAAATTCTTATAATCTGGATCTTAATCAATAAATATGGTAGAGCTGAACTTATTAAATTCATTAAACCCACATCAACTTCTGATAGCTCGGGGAAGTATGTATATGTTCTTACACTAATCATTTTGTTCATTATTGCGCTTTCTTATTTATTTCGTGCCGTAGTAATAGCTCAGAAATCAGTTATCAGTTATGGTATCATAAAAACAAGTTTTTATAATGACATAATTTTTGCAGTAGTTATTGGTGCCATTATTCTAGTTGTATTCATCATTATTATGGTAGGCGGTAAAAGATTATTAAATAAAACCGATCCACGTTCTTTGTTACCCATCGTAATTACAGGGTTTTTGAACCTTATGTTGAATAACCACATTTTTCACAATTTTTAGTCCCCCCGGGACCACCGGTTAATTCGGTTCCGCATACTGGGCAATTCTCTGGCGTTAGTGATTCCTCAGGTTTTTCTTCCAACTCTTCTTCTATTTCATCCTGACCCCTATATTTCTCCATTAATTTTTTATAAACTTCGATGTTTTTGAATTTTTCAGGAGTTTCTTCGTCACTTGATTCTTGCTCAGGCGGTTCTTCGGTTTTTTCTATTGGTTTGTCGAATTCTTTCATCAGATTATTTAATTTACCTTCGCCTTTTGATGCTCCTGATTTGCTCGAATCAGTCGTGATTTTTTCAGTGCTTTTAATAGTCTCTTCATCGGCAAGGTCCAAGGCTAAATCTTCATCTTTCTCTTTGGATGCTTCGGATTCTGGTGAGCTCGCTTCTGATGATGTTGATGCCTGTTTATGTGGTTCTCCTTTTGTGTCAGGTGGTTCTTCAGAAACAGGTTCTTCGACATTCTCAGGTGTTGCTTCTCTTTTTTTTGCTTTAATTTGTTCCGCTTCTGGTGCGTTTTCTTCGGCACCATTTTCTTCTGATTCCGCTTGCGTTTGTGCTTCGTGCACTGGTTCTGGGGAGGTGGGTTTTTCTTCTTCAACGGGTTCCAATTCCTCCACGGTTTCGTCCAACGGTGGATTTGGCTCCTTTGACTTTTCTTCCTGTGTTTCCTCTTCTACCTCCTGCTTTGTCTCCTTTTCTTCGGTTGTAGAATTCTCGGCAAATTCC
>CBFDAW010000016.1:0-13057 GCA_965602865.1 uncultured Thermoplasmata archaeon | reverse complement strand
AAAGTCAGTTATTTAAGTGACAATACTAAGGATGCGACAACACTGATTTTAGCATTAAGCTTATTGCCTCATCTGCAAAAACTCAACAGAAAGAATGCAAAAAACTTAATTAGTGATATTATATTATTCAAATGAATCTTAACTAAGCCGAGTCATTTTTGTTTGTGAGAAAACTCAATATTACGAACGAGAAAATAATCTAATGGTGGAATTCGTATTAGATTGAAGGTTGAGGATTTAAAAAAGTTATTTATTGAAAAGGTAGAAGAAATCGACGGGCTGGAAGGTAATTTAAAACCAATTTCAAAACCCAAATCAAAACCTTCGCCACCTAATCCAACTCTTGATAAAATTAAAGATAATTATGAATATATTGAAGAATTTGAATTGGAAAGTGCAAGCACTATTAACGATGAAATAATACATCAAGACGATAAAGAAAATAGTGTTCAATTGGATAAGAATAAATCAATATTGGATCAATGGCAATATTCTAATGATAATATGAATGAACTCGTAAAGATTTGCAAATCACAACCGGATAACCTAGGTCTCCGGCAGAAAGAGCTCCAGGCGGACTTTGCAGGCTGGAGATTGGAAACCGAAGTGGAACTTGAAAAACAAAATAGGGAATTACAGGAGAAACAAGAACACTTTACGAAGCTTGAGGAGAAGATCAGGGATTCGGAAAAGAATTTGGATTTCAAAGTGAAAGACTATGAGAAACAAACCGCAAAATTGAAAGAAGAAAAAGAGAAATTAAACAAACGCGAACAAGAATTAGAAAAAAAAGCTGCTGAATATGATAAAAGGGCGAAGAATTTTTATGATAAACTTAAGCAAATAGAATCAGAATCGTTATTACTTGAAGCCCAACGTGCGAAATTTACCAAAGAACGAAAACAATTTACTACACAAGTCACTGAGTTCGAAGATAAGTTAAAAGAAGAAATCAGCCAGGAATTAACCCAAGAGCTCGAAGGCTCGCAAGTAGAGCTGGAAAATGAATGGACAAAACTGCATGCCGAGGAGGAGAAACTGCTGCGGATTCAGGATGAGATATACAAGGCAAAGAATGAATTTAAGGAAAGGATAGAGGGTGAACGAGAAAAAATTAATAACGAGCGAAAAGAAGTGGTTTTAGAATGGGGAAAAATAAAGCAGTTGAGGAAAAATCTGGAAGTGGATAGAATAAAAATAGAATCAAAACTTGGTGAATATCTTGAACTCGAGAAAATGCCGGACTTGAGCATCCAGCTTAAATCCGAGTTGGAGAATCAAGTGCGGTCAGAGCTGGAGGATGAGCTGCGGAATGAGATACGCGAGGAATTTAACACGAAACTAGAAGAGACCCAGGCGGAACTTAAGAATGAATGGTCAAAACTGCATGTAGAGGAGGAGAAGCTTGCTAGGATGCGAAATGAGCTAATAGAGGAGAAACGAATTAAGATCAAAGAAAATTTTGAAAATAAATTAAAGAAACTTAAAAGAATATTCAAGAAAAATAAACATAAAAAAGACGAGTTTGAAACAATAAAGGCTGAATTAAAGGCAGAAGAAGAAAGGATCCTGATAGAACTGGATGACGGAGTAAGGGATAAAAAGAAGCAAGAGTTAAGTGAGTTAGCCAAGAAGCTAGAGTTACAGCGTGAAGAAATCGCTGAAGAATGGAAATATATCAAGAAGGTAAAGGATGAATTAGAACTAGACCGACCTAAATTAGAATCAAAACTCCGAGAAGACCTCAAAGCCGAGCTGCGACCACAGTTGGAGACCCAGGTCAGAACCGAGTTCGAAGACCAATTAATATCCGATGTTGAAAAAAAGCTGGATGATGAGCTAAATAATGACCTAAGCAAGGAATTGGAGGAATTGCAGGCAGAGCTAAAAAGTGAATTATCTGAACTTCGCTCACAACAGCAGAAATTAACCAACGCGCGGAACCAGTTTTCACGCGCAAAAAGTGTTTTTGAAAAGGGGCAGATAGGAAAGGTTAAGGATTTAAAGAAATTCCCGATAAATAGAATTGGATTTTAAAGACAATAATAGAATAATGGTGCTGTTACAACTCTTCAGTTAATTATATAAATACCCAAAAACCTTTTTTATATGTGGATGAAATATCGTAATGTAATGGTAATAATATTGATGTGGGAATGAACATATGAAAAGAACATTCACAATTTCGTTAACTGCATGTTTAATCTTTGCATTGTTAGTGCTTTCTATTTTAATTGTAGAAGCAACCGATGGATCTTGGCTTTTGGAAAAGTATGACGAAACAAAGTCTATCAGGACTATCCGTACTCCTTCGGTTTCGACCTCGGTTGCTGCGGAGATTACGAACACCAGTGCAAATTTACGGGGAAACCTAATTGACGACGGTGGCGAAGGGTGCACGGTTTGGTTTGAATGGGGTGAGCCTGAGAGAGAAGCTTGCGCCGGCATGATCGCTACGGGGTCGGTTTGTAAAGGTGGAAGAAGTATCATTCTAAAAAATAGACATATTTACGAGGATAACCAAAAACCGCGTTTCTTCAAAGGATCGAAATATACATACTTCGGTGTTGGATCATCCGATACAATGTGCAGGATGGGGCAAAATGAAAAAGGTTTGGCTATTTCGAACTTCGATGTTTCGGGTCCATTGAATAATTGGCAATATATAAGTGATGGCTCAAGCGGCACTGAAGATAATGATTTACACATCCCCTTAGGTAATTATTCCACGGTATCGGAAGCTGCACTATGGTTGGCATTCCATGGTTTTCACCCGGGGCAAAATCTGATAATAAGCTCGGAGAGAGCTGTGGGGGCAATTGTGGCACTGGATGATGCGTTGCATTCTAACATAACGTGGATTAATAATACTTATACGGGTATTGCAAATGCATTCTATTGCGATGGTGCTCATGATGTGGATGGAAATGATCATCGAATTAAGGTTATACTCGATGATATAGTAAACAAGGGAACAAGTAGTGAGGGGGATAATAAAATCAACTGGCAGGATGTTGCCCAGGAAATTGCCAAAGATACTAACGATAAAGAGGATGGGGTGGGAACATTCAGTTATTCCGAGGAGATCTCGCGTGACTCTTCACGCTCAGCACATATCGCAATTGCAGGTAACGATAGTTTGAATGGTTCATTATTTATGTCATGGCTGAACTTTGCATCAACTACACAAATTGGAATATTTTTACCAATCTATGCCGGTTCACTGAAATCTTCCTCGGACATCCCTTCGAATTATCTGTATGATAATGGTGGTAATGGTATACATCCATATGCCACCGAAAAGCATGATTATGCAAGTGACGGCTGCCCAATGGATCATTACACTTGCACGAGAGTCCGGGAGATTCAAAAGTATGCGAATTTTAATGAGAATATAACCTTTGACGGATTTGATGGTATAATGGCTACGGTCATGACCACCGGCGATGAGAACGAGGCGAGGTTGTGCATTTCTGACTTTGTAACGGATACGTTGCCTCGTGCGTTATGGGGGTACATAAATAACCAGACGAAAATTTGCAACTTGACCAACAAACAATATCCCCATCGGAGTGGCGCTTTTAATGAAACCATCACAGGTTTGACACCGGGGACCGTTTATTATTTCAAAGCATGGGTTAATAATTCCAAGTGCCGCGCAAACGGCTCAGAGATCATATTCTTAACCAAGCCGGATGCACCAATGGATATTCAGATAGTTACCGATAGCCAAAACATGATAATATTGAATTGGTTGATGGGCACCGGCGCAACTAACACTATTATTGAACGAAATACTTCGGAAAGTTGGTTCTTTGGAGATGGTGTGCAAATCTATAACGGAACCAACGATAGTTATATCGATTCCGGTTTAGCTTCGGGAACTCAATACTACTATCAACTCTGGTCATTTGCATCTTCGGGGGCGCTGCATCAGTTTAGTTCTTCATTTGCGTCTGGCGGGAATATTACCAGATTTGGTAACACTGCACCAATTATCGTCACATCTTTGGTAACCCAAGCTACCGAGAACGTGCCATATTTCGTTAACTATAACTGCATCGAGCTTGACGGCGATCTCGTAACCTGGGACGTTAACACGAACGCATCATGGCTGGCAATGGTAAGTAACAATCTCTCGGGAACACCGCTTGACTATGATAACGGACCGTATTTTGTTAATGTAAGCTGTGATGATAATAATGGTTCTGTCGTATATTCGAACTTTACTCTGACTATCCTCCGCGTTCCCGATGCACCCGTTTTTATCTCGGCAGTTCCAAACATCGAATTTCAAGAGGATTATTATTACATCTTGAATCTAACGGGTAAAGGAGTTGATGTGGATGGTGATGCGTTATCCTGGTACTTTACCGATTTGGAAAGTGGACTTCTGAATATTACAATAATCGATCCTGATAACTTCAACATCTCCGGAGAGCCTGATAAATTCGGCACGAACCGGGTCGTACTTTGGCTTAAGGACGATTCAATAGACAATCTGCAAACCGACCAGAGGCTCTGGATAAATATTACGCCTGTGAATGATAGACCCTCGACGCCTGGAATTACCTACGAGCTTGATGTGGGTAACTTCAATACTTCAGCTCATAAAAACCAAACCGCGGCATTCACGGCTATACCACCAACCGATGTGGATGGTGAGCTGAACTTTACTTATGCATGGGATTTCGATAACGATGGAATTGTGGATGCTAGTGGGTTGAACCTGAAAAATGTCAATAATACATACTCGATTCCAGATGTATATATTATAAATTTAACGGTAACAGATTCCGGTGATCTTTCTAACTGGGCAAATATTACTATCTCACTCCCCGAAATTCCAACCAATGATAACGATTCCGAGAATAATACCGAGGATGATACCGAGGATGGGAACGAAGATAATAATCATGATAATGACGAGAAAAAGGATTCTTCGGATATTGATTCTGGATTGTTCTTTAGTATTGCCGTCATTTTGGTTGCAGTGGTAATCATAGTGGTCTTCATTTTGCTTTTGGTCCTCTGGAGTAAGAAGAAGAATAAAGAACTTGAACAACGGCGATCATCAAACGCAACCGCGCGTACCTCGCCTTCGCCTTTACCTTCGCCTTTACCTTCACCTTTGCCTTCGAATATACCCCCACCTGTTAACCAGCCCAAAAAACCGCCTTCATAATATCTCATTAATTTATGTATAATTGTAGCACATATATAAACAATAATTAAATACTATGATGGGATATTTTTTGGTGGGTCATAGTATGATAAAAACACATTACATTCTTTCATGTATATTCATTGGTATTTTATTATTATTGGCGTTCGCACCCTTGGGCATGTTCGTAATTGATGGTGACGCCTCACAGAACGTAATAATTAGATCGACTAGGGGTAGCGGGCTACCAAACGATATGTGGCCGGCGTTCAGAGGTGACGCCGCTAGAACCGGGAACACCACCGCCGAGGGTTCGAGCTATTATAACTTGGTCTGGAGTTTAAGCTTAGGTATTGTATATTCATCTCCTGTTGTTCAATATGACCAAATTTATATAACCCATTCTACAGGAACAAATTGTTATGATCTAAACAGGACCGTGATTTGGAGTTTTAATGTTGGTTCTTCATATAGTACACCCATTGTACATAATGGAAGGGTATATTTTGTTTCTGATATGGGGTCACTTTATTGCCTTGATGCCAATGCAACCTCGCCCGGAAGTACTACCAATTATTGGACATATACACCGCTATTGCTTATCCGTTCGGCAAGCTCGCCGGTAACCGACGGTAAGAAGGTCTTCTATTCCACTCAACACTCCTCGGGATTATATGCCGTATTTATTAACAACGGTTCATTTGCTTGGAGTGCATCACTTGGCGGTTCTTCGCAAACCGAGAGCTCGCCAGCTTACTGGGATGGAAGAGTATATTGCGGTGGTGGAAACTCGGGCGGTGGCGGTACTACGGGTATGTATTGTTTTAACGCCAATAATGGAAATTCGATCTGGACATATACCGCGGGAGATGTAATATGCTCGACGCCCGCCATTGAATATGGAAATGTGTATTTTGGCTGCTTAGACGCAAAGGTGTATTGTATTGACGCGATTGGTTCTGGAGGTTCTACCACCAAGAAGTGGGATTATACAAGTAATCCGGTGTCATCTGGATTCTTTGGCTCTCCCGCACTAGCCAATGATAGGGTGTACATTGGTTCCACGAATGATCACCTGTACTGCTTAAATGCTTACGGCAGTGGTGGCACTACGACCGTAAATTGGGACCAGACCTTAAGTCCATCAGGGGCGGTGGGGATTTGTTCCTCACCGGCGGTGACGCCTAAATATGTGTACATAGGCAATGACAGGAACATACTTTACTGCCGGAATATCACCACCGGTGCACTTGAGTGGTCCAATACATTCAGCCCAACGGGTACTTATGGTATGCCAAACTCACCGTCGGTTTATAAAGACAGAGTAATAACATCCTCCGACAACGGATATTTATATGTTATTCAACCGGATCTAATATCACCGGTAATTATCTCAACTACCCCATCCAATGGTGCAAACAATGTGGACATTGGTACGAATATAACTATCACATTTAACGAAACGATAAATGTATCGACACTTACCACTTCCTCAATAACACTTGAAGATTCACAATCTAATGCCGTTGCTGGTGTAGTAACCGCCGACATGTCCACCGGCGTTTATAAAGCATATTTCACACCAAATTCGCTGCTGGAAAAAGAAGAATCTTATACCCTGACCGTGACAACAGATGTAACCGATATACGAGATAATACGCTGGATGGTAATGGTAACGGTCTTGGGGAAGGCGCCGGGATCGACGAGTATAATATGACCTTTACCACGGTATTGCACGCCATGCCGCAAATAAGCGTTATTCCCACTATTAAACCAATTGAAGACCTACCTTTTTCACTCGACCTATCCTGGTATATCTCCGATTCAGACACACCAGAAGAAAATCTGGGCATTACTCATAATTCTTCATACGGGACACTTAATGACCTGGAACTAATACTATTATACCCAAATGGTATTTTAAAGGACATCATTAACATTTCCGTCAGTGATGATATATTCACCGTTTATAGGGATATTTATATTGAAGTCACGCCCGTGAATGATGAACCAATAATCTCCAACATTAAACCACTTGAGCTCATCGAGGATGTCACCTACTTTTTAGATATGGAGAAACATATAACTGATGTAGATACACCTTATTCAAAACTTAATTTGAGCGACAATTCCACTTACACCGATATCTCCGGTATGATAATCAATTTCACATATCCCAACGGTATCACTTCTAATTGGGTTAATCTCACGGTGGATGATGACCTGCTTTCTGTTTGGACGGAGATTCAGGTTTCAATAGAACCCGTCAACGACCCACCCGTGATCGACCACATACCTCCCGTTACGGTTCAAGAGGACATTACATATAATATCTCAGTAGCTAATTATATCTCGGATATCGACACTCCGGAAAATGATCTGGAAATAATCGTGGAATCGCAATATGTCGCGGTCAAAGGGTTCAGGTTATACTTCACTTATCCGGAAAAGATCTCAACCGATTCATTGGATGTTAAGGTCTTTGATGGTGAGTATTATAACAATACAGAATTAAAGGTAATCGTGGAACCGGTGAACGACCCACCGGTAATTATTTCCATTATAAGCCCAAAAGAAGGAGACAGCTACGAATTTAACCAATCAATCGCTCTCCTGGCGGTTGTCCAGGACCCAGATCTACCCTATGGAGATACTCTTAAATTTTTATGGTACGACCATAAAATTGGACCGATTGCAGAAACACAAAACGTTACCGATGTAGTATTAAAGCCTGGGGAGCATATGATCTCTTTCTCGGTTAAAGATACAAATGGTAGTAAGGCAATGGTTAACATAAATGTCACAGTGAAAGATAAACCCACCGCCGAGGAGCCTGAACAAGAGCCACCGGAACAGGAAACACCGGAGAGTGATACCAATGAAACCAAGACTACTGAGTCACGATCAATTGATATAATGTTAATTGGTATTGGCGTGGTGGTTATTATTATTATTGTAATTCTGATTGCATTAATGTTAATCATACGAAAGAAGAGGGAAAAAGCACAAGAAACGCCGGTAGCGGAACAGACGTCATCGGTCTCCACACAGGTCCCAGGAATTCCGCTCGCAATGGCACCCGCGATATCACCAATTCCTCCATTTCCTCCATTCATGGACCCATCGCTATTTCCCGGAGACCAATTACCAATGCAACAGTATCCACCAGTTCCTATCCCTGGGCAAATGACGTTCCCCGATCAACAGGAGCAAATTACTCAATTTCCGGAACAAGAACTATCCCAGCTTCCGGATCAACCCGAACAAGTTCCTCTATTCCCCGAACCAGAGCAAGCACAATCTACCGACCAAAGCCGGTTACCGCCGCATGTTCCCGGGGAAACTGTGACCCAAGAACCGTCATTTGAAGAACCACAGCAGGACTCGTCAGTGGCTACTACAGAACCTGAACCTGCTCAACCAAATACAGCTTCAGACTCGGAAACCAACAACTCAGAAGAAGCCGAGTCCACAGAATAGATATTACTGGTAAAAAATTTAACGGTAAGGATTAATATTCCGAGTGTGTTTTGGTTGTAATGCATCAAAGTTCATCCAGACCCTGAAGGGTCTGGGATTCATTTGATAGAGCAACCTAAAGGGGTATAATATCTACAAAAGCACGAACACGACCGACTGGGGGAAACCGATGGTGAATATATCGAAAGATGAGGTCGAGTATATCGATGCTAACATTTCTGGTAATATAATATATTATTATACAGTAACCGCTTATGACGAGGCTCCGAATGAATCGGGCTATTCAACAACGGTCCAGGGTGAATCACCACTCGGCTCATACCCGCCACTCGTGAATTGCTGTGGTGAAAATTCACTCGACACGGTAAACATTACCATAGATGATATTTATCCTTCACGAGTCGACACTGATGACTATTCGGATTTGGAACTTAGCGAGTGAAAAAAAAGATCAAAAGGTTGAAAGAGATGTAAAGAGGATTGCATCAGGATAACTTCATGTAAGATTTTTCGCATTATGTATACCACATTATTTTTACCGATTTCTTTCATTTCATAAATTTTGCATATATACATAAAAAATTTAAATAAATCTAATTAAGTGTAGATGAAATAATAGGAATTGAATTGTCCCCCAATTGACAAATATTTTACCGCTAAATTATTGTAACCACTTAATAGAAGGAGGGTGTGGCCAATGAAATTGAAGCTCTTAGATAAAATTACATTAGTTTTAATTCTGGGAATCCTAATCAATATGAATTTCTATGGTATGAATTTCGCAACTTCCTTGAATTCTACGCGAGTAGGTGATTCACAACCATATAATTCGTTTAAAAATTATATCTGGGGAGGCACAGGTGATCAAGAAGATGCGATGTTCGGATGGAATGTAACATTTATTGAAAATTTTAACGGTGATTCTTACCCTGACCTGGTTGTGAGCACACCGTGGTATGACAGCCCATCGATTGATATTGGTGCGGTTTATATATTCTACGGCTCGGCGAACTCAGGCTTCGATGATTTGAACAGTTCATCCGCGGATGTCACGATACGTGGTGATGGTCTGGGGCATCAATTCGGTTGGGATGTCGCTGATGCAGGGGATATGAATAATGACGGCGTCAACGACCTAATCGTTGGTGCACCCAGGGCGCTGAACGGTCGTGGGTGTGCGTATATCTTTTACGGCGGAAGTTTTCCCACCGGGAGCTTAACTGCGTCTACTTATGCCAGCCGAACTCTAACTGGGGCAAGTGCAGATGGGTATTATGGTAGTGCGGTATCGGGAGTGGGGGATATTGATTCCGATGGTTATGATGATGTAGTGGTGGGCGCACCCGGGGCAGACGAGGTGGCGATCACTTATGGTTATGATAAACTTTTTAAAACCTATCCGGACATTTGGGATGATGACCCGGGGACGCCGGGAATTGTGGATTTTAGTAACGGTGCAAATAATTACATCAATGAAACCTATACAGATAACAACACTTGGGGTCGTCTGGCAGGCGACGATGGCTGGGATTGGATCGATGCCATCAGTGATACCACGGATCGGGTCTATGGTCACCATGTTACTACTACTCCTGCGCATGGTACCACAATAGACTTGGCAGATTGTTACGGTCCGTGGGAGCCTGGTGGACCAGATGGGGATAATTTAACACGAGGTAACCGGTCAGCGTTACAGGTGATAGCCGGTCGTACACGAAAAACAAGCAACCCATATGGTCCAAGTGGTAGCGATGATCCTATGACCAGTGCTGCATGGGGGATCGAGTTCAATATTACATCGGAGATGATGGATTATATCTCGAGCAATTCAACTATCAAAGTCTCATTTAATTATGAATCTTGGGATAACGAGAAGGTTTTTAATGGTGGTACCACGGCGGGAACCGAAGAAATATGCACAGTGCGCTCAAGGATCTGGAATAGCATGGGGAAATATTATTTAGGAAATATTATTAAAAATAATGAAAGGTATATATTTTATCATTACCAAGAATACGGCACTCCTGAATGGGCTACGGTGACGGGCAGCTTTGAATACGATATTTCTGAGTTCATCGAGGGTGCAGGGACATATTATTGGGATTTCGGTTGTTCCTTTGGATCACCTAATATTAACCAGAATAATAACGACCCAGATGAAGGAATATTGACATATTTTGATGATGTCTCCATGGTAATTACCAATGAAAGGACTGTCCGTGTTTTGGGCTTAGCAGGCAGCGGTTTCGGGTCAGCACTGGCAGGTGTTGGCGACATCGATTCCGACGGGTACTCTGATGTGCTAATCGGCGCACCGGGCTTGGATGGCGGGTATGCGGCACTGTTCCCCGGAAAACAAAGATACAAAAGCATTGATTCCGTGAACCTTGCTAATATAATTCTAACCGGTAAAGACGATGGGGATAGGTTCGGTTCTTCGGTTGCCAATGCCGGTGATGTGGATAATGACGGTGTACCTGATATAATAATCGGCGCCCCCGGCGGGAATTACGCTAATGTGTATTTAGGCAGTACATTGAACGCTGGCCCGCTAGTACCTGATCTCTGGGAGCTCGGGGATGATGATTCGACGCCTCAGCTCGAGTTTACGTCGGGGCTGAAGACTACTGGTAATACACCCGGGATCTCCGGCGAAGATGATGGCTGGGATACCTATGATGGTGCGTATGGCTATGCAGGTACCTCGACTAAATATAACGATGCAAATAACCCGAATTCAACTAATGTCGCAAATGATAAGGAATTATTAATCGGTATCGGCGCACATTTTGGGAATAATGCGAAACCGGATAGTGGTGCATACGGTGTGGAATTCACGGTCACGGAAGATATGATCACCACAATCCAGACCGGTGGTGAGGCGGTTGTATCTTATGACTGGTACTTCGAAAACCTCGAGCTGGATTCTAGTGAAACCATCTGGATTAAAAGCCACCTCAGAAGCGATACTAAAGATTTGGATCTAGGCTGGGACCTGGACGAAGGTGCAGCCGGCGGTAACCGGGACCAAACCAACGAGGTCCACTGGTCGTCAGTACCGGAAAATATGAATAGTGTATTCATCCAACATTGCACCGAGTGCTTGGATTGCGCCGGATCATTCTACTTGGATTTCGGCGGTAAGATACGCGCCTGGAGCGATACTCCTACTAATATAGAGGACGGCATCTTCCATTTCGACAACGTTTATTTACGGATTAACCCGGCACCGGACATTCAATTCATCGGTCCACCCGAAAGTGCCTTTGGATTTAGTGTTGGGTACTCTGATAAATTAAATATCGATGCTTACGGAGATATACTCATTGGAGCACCCAAGTACGATTCAACTAATGGTAATGACTCTGGTGCGATCTTCGGGTTCTTCGATAAATTAACTACAGGTAAACCGAACCTGGCTAAGAACGCAGAATTTGTAACTTACGGCGAGCATGCCGGTGATAATTTTGGCTGGGTGCTACCGGATTCGATTTGTCTGGATCCCGATGAATATCCGGAGATCGTTACATCTGCGATTAATTATAATTCAAAAGATAAGGGTAACATAGGTAAGATATACATGTATTCGATCACCAAAGGGCCACGAATTAGACTGCTGTACCCGGTGGGCGGCGAGACCTTAAATGGTAATATTACGCTGAATGCAACTGTAATTGATCCGGATGAAAATGTTGATAATAATTACGGCGTCAAGTTTTTTTTCTCGACAGATCTAATTGAGTGGGACAGTATTGGTAAGGATAAAACACCATTTTCAACGGCTAATATTTACGACCATTATTGGAATACTACCCAAATTCCAGATAGCTCGAATTATTATGTAAAGGCATGGGTCCGTGATCTTGACCTTATGGTTGCAGAAAATATTTCATCACCAATTATAATCGATAACCTGCATCCGCCTGAGATCAAGATTAATAACCCAACGCCGGGTGAGATCCTCGCTGGTACCTTAGAGATCCAAGTTCTTGCTATAGATTCCGAATTGGATAATCTCGGCGGTGGGATCAATACAACTAGAGGTGTCCAGTTCTATCTCTCGGAAAATCAGAATTCCTGGGAACTGCTCGGGACCCAGAACTCAGGCGAGCAAGATATTTATTCTTTGATTCTGGATACCACATTATATCCCGATAAAGAGTACTGGCTAAAAGTAAATGCCACGGATATTGATAATATTGAGGTGGAAAGGACCATTAATATTACCATCGACAACCCGGCACGGGCACCTAATATCACACTTCTTTCACCCACGGTCAAGCAGGTGCTCAAAGGCAAGGTTACGGTTATGGCGACCGCTTTTGATTTCGATGGCGATATCAACAGCTCGGGTGTTTCGTTTTATCTGTCCTCAGACACAAAAAAAGGTTGGCAATTAATCGGAAATGCTC
>CBFDAW010000015.1:0-13944 GCA_965602865.1 uncultured Thermoplasmata archaeon | reverse complement strand
CCGATCAATTTGATTGGGATAGTGATAATGACCACCTGGCAGATAGCAATGAAGCTGGTTCAACAGACCCGAATATAGAAGATACAGATAATGATGGCATCTAAACATAATATAGTCTCATTTAGTAACCAATGTGTTTAAGCTATCATTATCTTTTTTTTTCTTTTTTCACCTTATCTTTTTGAACCTTTTCAACTAACCATTCCTTGATTTTTTCTTTGTCTGTGGTATCGATCCCAAAATATTCTGAGAAATGTGGTGTTGTTGTCAAGACAATTGTTCTTCCATCTTGTCGTTTTTTAATCAGTCCCAGCTCGTGTAATTCCTTTACATGGTCATACACCTTTGACCCGAACATTTCCTGCAGCTCGCTCTGTTTAATTGGCTGATGGTATGCGATTAACGCTGCGGTCTTTAACACCTTAACCGGGATCTCCATTTGTGCAAAGTACTTGACATGTTCTGCTAGCTGCGATCTCACCTGCATGCTAAACCTATTCCCTGCTCTTATAATCTCTAAGGCACTATTATTTTTAGAATAATTATTAATTAACTTCTTTATAGTTTTTTCAACTACCTCCTTCGATAAACCCAGGCCTTGTGATAATTCATCAACGCCCAGCGGTCTACCCGCAGAAAATAATGCAGCTTCAATTAAAATTTCAGGCTTGATCTCTACGCACTCCCCGAACTATTTATTTTAACCACTACTAATTATCTTACGAAGCAATGTTTTTTCGACTGGTAACCAGTTCTTCTATCTCGTCCTCTAATCTCTTTTTCTTCTTTTTCTTTTTTTCAGAATCAAAATCAACGTTCCGTAGCATTACCTTACCGTTACCACCGTTATCTTCATCTTCCAACTCAATAATCTCATCTGGTGTTTGTACTTTAAAATCTTTTAAATTTTCTAACTCTTCAACATTTTCTGGAAAGTCATCATTATGTAGATTCTTAACAAAGATTTGCCCATAGGGGAACTTTTTCTGCCAGATATCGATCTTTCTGCTATATGCTAGAAATAATGATGAGATCAAGGTAGTAATTTTGTCTTCCAGCTCGGTGGTATATATATCAGATAACGGTATGGGGTGACCGTTGAACTTGGATATACGCCTAAAGATCGTTACCATATCTTCCTGAAGGTTCTCTTGATGGACTTTCGTGTTGATGTTTTGTCTACGAAATAGTTTAAGTTTTTCCCGTTCTTTTGCATGACTGTCATTTAAGATCTGAATCAATTCGGCTTCATGCTTGGCTTCTTCCAGTGCACCGACCAGCTCGAGTAAACTAACCCGACGTTTTCCTTTATGCCAGACCATCTCCTGTAATGGCGGTTGTTCGTGAGAGATTATCTCTGTTGTATACTCAAAATCATCATCATTCAAGTACCAATCACCATCAGGCTCATGCCAAAAACTCTTTTCTTGTTCTTGTATCTGCTGTGCATTGATTAATACTTCATCGCTTTGTAATTTCAAGATCTTCCATGCCATTAAAATAATTCTACCCGCCGTCACCAGATCCAGGTCCTTATCTTTTCTCACATGTTTTAAATATTCGGATGAAAATGTTTGTAAATCAATGTTCCATGGGTCCAAGTGATGTTCGATGGCGAGACCGAAGGTAATAGCAATCGCACGATCGAATGGGTTGGGGAATGCTATGGTCATCCCATGTTCAAGCTGGTTTACCAGATCCATATATTGATCTAATTTTTCATCTTCATCGGTCTCAGTAATGAGTGCTTTATGGAATAAAAGGTGCGATTTCACGGACTCTGCAGCATGCTGGGGTTTTGAGTCTTGCTCATGCACATTCAAGTGCGTTTTTTCCTGCTTTGGAGTCTGTAATGGTTCATCAACCATACATACCACCTCCATCAATATTCTTAATTTCCCCCTGCTGTGTAGTTGGGATCTCACCTTCTTCCCCCATATCCGCTAAGTTGATCTTACCTACTATATCGGTAATACCATTATTTTGAATTGTTACGCCATATACATGATTAGCTTTTTTAAGTGTGACCTTCCGCAACGAGATCATTATGAATTGTGCGGTTTGAGAATTATTTTTCACCATATTAGCAACATTTTCAGCATTGATAGCATCCAAAAACATGTCCACCTCATCCAATAAATAAAATGGCGAGGGCTGGTAATGTTGAATAGAGAAAATAAGTGCAAGTGCAGTCAGGCTTTTCTCGCCACCGGAGAGCGCCTCTAAACGTAATACCTTCTTGTTATTTGGTCTGGCTTTTATAATAAGCCCGCCTTCAAATGGTTGCTCGTCATTCTCGAGAAATAACTCGGCAGACCCACCAGCGGATAGTACCTGATATATCTCTTGAAAGTTCTCATTTACACTGTTGAATACCTTTAATAATCCATCTTTCTTCTTTTTCTTGAGGTTCTCGACTATTTTGATCAAATTGAATTGTTGCTCCTCCAAGCTTTTGAATTCATTTTCCAGTTTGCCTTTACGTTCTGCCTGGACATCATATTCTTCAATGGCTTTCATGTTCACAGGTTCGAGTTTTGCCATGGTTAGTTCGAACTTCTGGATCTTATTTTTAAGCTCATCAAGCGGTGGTAATGGCGGTTCTACGACTACTTCGGCATAGTTTTGGATTTCTATTTCGTATTCTGCAATCGTGTCCTCAATACTTCTGAGCTTAGTTTGGGCGGTTAATATCAAATCACCAAATGATTCGAGTTTGATATTGGCATTTTCGATAATGTTTTCCAGTTTAAGCTTATTCTCAAGCATCTGGTCGCGGTTCTTATTTAAATCCTGCAGTTCCTGGTTCATTGCAGCTTCGACCTTCAATAATGTGTTCAGTTCATCATTCAATTTTTCACGGATTTCTTTGGATTCTTCGATCTTTTTATTATTATCCAGTATTCGATTCTCAATTCCGTTTAGTCTATCTTTGACCTCTGTCTTTCGTGTAGTATACATCTCAACTTGAGTGGAAATAGTCTTTATTTCACCCTCCAAATCACGACGTGTATTCGTTAGTTCATAATATCTATTATTTAATGCATTGATCTCATCGGCTAATTTTTGCGGTGTAGCTTTGGATATCAATTCCCGGATTTCCTCGCACTCTTGTTCGAGATTTTTAAGTGCCTCGTTTTCTTTTGCGGCTTCTGCTTCCAGCTGGGCAAGTGTTTTCTGTTCGACTTCAAGCTCTCGCACTTGCACTTCAAACTCTTTTGTCAATTCTTTTTGTTTCTTGGTTAATTCAGATTTTTTCTCTTTTAAATCATTGACCTGGATGCCCGACGTGCTCGAACTCATATTTGCGTGTCGTATCTGTTCCTCCAACTCAGTTAATTCATCGCGTATTGCATGAAGCTCCTTACTTATTCGATCTGAGTCATCGATTGCCGTTCGTAATAACTCGGAAACCTTATTCAAATCCGATTCAGTAGGCGCCCCGAATCTGATATTGACTTTCCCAACATTCCCCCCGACCATCGCACCGCTGGATTCAATGAGCTCACCCTCCACAGTTACTATTCGTACGCCACCCATGTGCTTGCGTGCGGCTTGGAGATCCTGAAGAATTATTGTATCGCCAAATACATACCAGAAAGCAGGTTTGTATTTTTCATCGAATTTTACAACCTCAATTGCAAACCCCAGGCTTTTTGGATCATGAACAACCATTAACGCTTTGGCTCGTGGTCTACCGGTTAACATTTTATTTAGCGGTAGAAATGTAGCACGGCCTAATTTCTCTCTTTTCAGATATTCAATTGCCTTTGTAGCGCATTCATCATCCTCGACTACGATAGATTGCATTCGGGCACCAGCGGCAACGGTTAACGCGGTTTCGAGATCTTTATCAACCTCCGCAAGTTCAGCAATAGCCCCATGGATGCCTCGTAATTCACCCTTATCTCTTGCATCAAGTATACGCTCAACCGGCTGCGAGTATGTTTTCTGCATCGATTCTACCGCATCCTTACGCGCTTTTAGGTTAGTATATTCACGGTTCAACTCCGTGGTTTTATTTTCCAGTTCTTCAGCTTGTTTTGCCAATTTCCGTTCCTGCGCCTTTTTCTGATGATATTGAGTGCTAAGCTCATCTAGACTCCTTTTCAGGTCTTTATCGCCTTTATCTTGTTCCTTTATTCGCCAGGTAATCTCATCAATTTCGAATTTAATTCTATTAACTTCTTCCTGGTTCTCTTTAACGGAAGAGTTGATTCTATCGATTTTTTCGTGACGGCGATCCAGATCCAAAGTAGTTGCCCGAATAGTATTATGTTTTGTTTCTATTTGTTGGCCAAGTTTTACTATTTCACGCTGCATGCCTTTTATTTCAGTACTCGATTTATCCCGCAGACTCTCGAGTTTTTTAAGTTCTTTTTCAACTGAGGTGCTCTCTTTTTCCGTTGCACTAAGATCAGTATCAATTTCTTTTTGCCTGTTATCGAAAGTTTTCAGCTCTTTTATAATGGTCTTTTGTTCACGCTGGAGGCTAGACTTTTCTTCTTTTGCACTGTGAATATCATCTCGAGCGGTATCGATGGTATCAGTTGCCCGATACTGGGTCAATTTTAATTCATTGATCTTATTTTTGATCTCTTCTGCTTCTTCACCGCCCATCTCCACGATTTTATTGTCTATCTTTTCCAAATCATTCTCGGTGGCGACCAGCTTTTGGTGATAGTCATCAAGTTTATTACCGAACTCTACGCGCTCATGCTGATATTTCTGAATCTGTTCGTTCAGGCTCCCGATCTCCAGTGCTGCTTGCTCTTTTTTCTTATGAGCTAGCTGTGCCTTTGCCAGATTGGATTCGTCTTTTATCCTCTTATATTCCAATGCAGCATTCCGATCACGCTTAAGCTGGTTTAAATTATTTTTAATCTCTTCAAATAAAATTTGTATGCGTTCGAGATTGGCTTTCACGCTTTCATGTTTTTCTTCGGTTTTCGAGATATCCGAATCGAACTTGGTGATACCTGCTATATCATCTAAAATTCTACGCCGTTCCAAGTTACTCATCTGTGTGATCCTGTTAATATCACCTTGCTGGACCAGGTTATACCCATCTGCCGAGATCCTAGCATGCGCTAACAGGTTCTCAAATTCAGATAACGAAGATGGTTTGCCATTCACATAAAAATAACTATAATAATTTTCTTCTTTCGTGTGCGAGATTTTAACGACCCGTGTTAGAGTAACCTCATCTTTATCAAGGGGTATTAATCTTGATTCATTCTTGAAAATCAGGCTGACCTTACACGATTTTGCGGGTTTCTTTTTACTACCACCATTAAAGATCAGGTCCGTAAGTTTCCCCGCCCGGATCATTTTCGAGCTTTTAGGGCCAAGGACGAACAAGATAGCATCAGCTATATTAGATTTTCCGCTCCCATTCGGGCCTGTCACCGCAGTGAAGCCTTCTAGGAACGGGATTCTAATTCGTTTACCAAAGGATTTAAAGTTTTCCAAGTATATTTCTTTTAAGTACACGTAACGATACGCCCCGCATGGCAGCTACGCTCATTGATTAATTCTGATAAAATCCTCGAGACTTGTCTGTATAATCTGTGGTTCTTCTTCCACATTCATATTCCCATCCAATTAACGAAATGGAGTTTTCCATACTTAAACGTTTCGGAAATTTTATGTATAATTAACAATCCTGGGCAATTTTCCGGGGTTTTCAACTATTAAAAAAATTGTAATAAAATTTTAGTATTAAGAGCATATATACTAATTTAGATAATAAAAAAATGTTACGCAAAGTTAATAATAATAACGCATTTTTTTTATTAAAGAACGGATACCTGGATTTTCAAATCCGGGTTCTTATCAACACGTCAAACTTTACCGAATTCGGTATTAATTAAAAATTAGGCAAATTTGACGATATTAATTCAGCAGATTCCATATTTCAAAACACAACGCCGTGGTAGCTCAGTCGGGAGAGCGCGAGACTGAAGATCTCGAGGTCGCGTGTTCAATTCACGCCCACGGCATTTATTCAGAGATTGTATTTGATTCAGGTACCAAGAGGTTAAGCATATGCCCAAGATCTTGTATGATATTGAGATCAACCAGAGCGCGACTGCGTTTATTGCAAATTTGAAATCAAATGTAAAACCCCAACGACCGATCCGGGAGTACAAAGGTAATACCCTTGAGGATATCCTTGATCAGATTGTCCGAGATATTCTGGATGAAAATGAAGAATAAAAAAATGCGCCAAGGATCATACTCTTTGCGAAGCATTTTTTTATTAAAGAACGGATGCTTGGGCTTTTAAGTCCGAGGGTTAGAATTTAAAATTACTTACTAAATTAGCATAAAATTCTAAGCTTCGACAATTTTCTTCGAAAAATATCTCGAGCTAATAATTCTTTTAATGTGATATAAATCATATACAGAATTATTACCCCTTCAACAAAAATAGGGCAAAATCAATAAATAAACCTATTTTTGTGCTGGGTTCTTCCCCGCATTTTAAACATTACCGATTGCGGTATTGGTTTTAATTTAAGCATATTTAGTGATATTACAATCATGATAACCATGCAAAATCCAGCATGGTATATTAATGATCACTCCTCTTAATTCTCAATAATTCTTAAATCGATGGCTTGATTAATGCTTGGATAGGTCCGATTTCAGTCCAATATCTTCCATTCATGATATGGTTTGATATTGAAAAAAAACCCAATTTCAGCAGCTTCATCTTCGGTTGGCTGTCTATCTTTCTTTTTATCTGCGCACTCCGGACAGCTTCGGACCACGTTACCAAAACTGGATTTATCTGCAAATACCTGCATGTTCACATTATGTTGGCTGCAGATAGCATAGTTACAGAAAAAACAGATATCTTCGGTTTTTGTATTACACATCAAACAGGTTGTGGATTTAGGAATCTTAGATTTTACTTTTGTCCCTGGTGGGATGCGAATCTCAGACTCATCCGACCTCTTCTCCGCCGGCGTTTCAATCTCCTCAGCGTCCTGTATCTCTTCCTCCTCCACCACACGATTGAATTTAGCCTCTTTCTCAGCCACCTTAGGACTTGTGGAAGATCTTTTTATTAACCTATGCTCCTCATCTTGAATTTTATAGCCACATTTACTACAATATTTCATAGCCCCTCTCAACTCGCTTCCACAATTACTGCAAAACGGCAAATTCTCACCTCGGTTCTTTATATTTTCTAACCATACTAAACTTGTGAGTTAAGCATTCAAATATTTTATGAACTATTAAAACCTTTGTATAAAACTGCCGTGCGGAGATTTCCGCCTTTTTTAACGGCGGTTCTATTTTTTCTAACCAAGTAAGGCTATGTACCATACCTGGAAAAAGATATTTAATAAGAATGATGGTCGAGAATAAAAATTTAAGGGTGGGAGGGTAGTAAAAAATGGAATATCGTGAAGTCGAGATGATATTAAGTTCAATTAACCCAGACTATCTTTAAAGCATTGTGGTATAAATTCAATAATATCCGTTGCCATTAATCCATTTCGATATTTTTCCCAGGCAAGATCACCGGAATAACCGTTTATGAACGCCGCAGTTCGGGCTGCAGAAAACGGTTTCAGACCCATTGCTAATAATGCGCCCGAAATCCCCGCTAAAACATCGCCGGTGCCACCCACGGTCATGCCCGGGTTGCCACTTCGGTTTAATTTTATATCTTTTCCATTGGATATTATATCAATATTCCCTTTCAGTAGCACCGTCCAATTTGGCCCAATAGCGTTTGCGAATTGTTTTGCAAAATCTTGTAATTGTAAATGCTTATGTTTCTTTTGCTTGGGAATCTTCAATTTTTTAGCTACGCGGGGATTGGATATAATGCTTTGAAATTCGCCTTTATGCGGAGTTAACACGCCGGTATGGTTTTTAAGCAATTTTATAAAGTCAATTTTTCTTGGTTTAGCAAGTGCGGTCAACCCATCGGCATCCAATACTATGGGTTTATTATTCGGCAGCTCCATTATAATCTTACCAACCGCATCTTTAGTTTCAGCGGCGGCGCCCAGTCCTGGCCCTATGACCAGTGCATCAGCGGAGATTTCATCGAGCAACTCGATTATACCTTTTACATCCTTTACCGTTAAAACCTCGGAGCTTTGAGTCAATGGATGAGCAATAAAGTTCGGCGAGAACCCAGCAATCAGGTTTGATATCTTATGCGGTATTGCAAAATGCACGAGGTCCACACCGGTTCGGAGTGCGCTGAGGCCGACCAATGCAGGCGCACCCGTGTATGGTCCACCCCCAATAATCAACAATCGCCCATGATCGCCTTTATGACTATCTTTCTTTAATTTCGGAATCAATGTAAGTTCTCCTGGTCCCACGAATTTCCCAGCCTTCTCGGGGATGCCAATATCATGGATGATGATCTTACCCGAGTTTTTGGTTGTCATACCCGTTTTTGAATCATGAAAGGTAACGGTTATATCCGGTTTAATTACCGTCTCCGTGCCAAGCCCGGTTGGTACATCCACGGCTACTATGAGTGGTTTTGTACCCCCATGGGATTTTGGAGTAGATTTTTTCCCGGCTTTCTTCGAGCCACGGGTTCTAATTCTGGAATTAATTAGCCGTACTGCGGATTTATAAGGTTCTTTAAGCGCGCCGGTGATTCCTACACCCAGCATTGCATCTATCACGACAGAATCATTAGAAATATCCAGCTCATTGATCACATTCTCCCCGTTATTTTCCACGGTTATTATTTCAACGGCTTTAGGAAGCCTATAGAACTGCTCGGAGGCAATTGTCGACCTGATTTTTGAAGGCTCGCCCAGTAACACCAGTCGTACCGTACAATCCGGATCCTCCGCTAGAACCCTACCCGCTACCAAACCGTCGCCGCCGTTGTTACCTAGACCGCAGAAGATCACCACAGATCTACCCGCGATATCCAAGTGCTCCCGGACCACTTTCGCCACGCCGGTACCGGCGTGTTCCATCAGTTCGAAGGTGGGCACACCCAAAAATAGCGCGTTTCTATCGAGTACTGCGATCTCATTATAATCTATCATTGCCATTCACCAAATATCTTTTAATTAAAAAAAATCATTTCATCCGTGATCTAATGATAAAGGTTAAAATAAAAATAATGATCACCAGGATTGGGATGAACCAGTAGTCGATAAGGAAATTTGATAATTGTGTATTTATATCTTTTTTAACTGTTACTTTCAAGGTTAATTTATTGCTTTCCACCGAATCTTTTATTTTTATATCGAAAATTCCGTTTTCATCGGCTTCTACCGATGTTGATGGTGTAATGGTGATGGTGACCTTGACTTTGGAATCATACTTGTCCAGTGTAATGGAAGGATTGCTAATGTCAACATCCCAATCGTCCAGTTCGGTAATAGTAAGCTCGATAGTGTTAACTACATTTCCTTTATTAATAACGTAGACTTGAAATACCGCTTGTTCGCCCGCCTCTACGGTCATTTCGTTCTCTGCAGTTTCCAGAAATACCTCAACCACTTGCACGATAGTGACGCTTAATTCTATATTTGTCTCTTGATTGGTACCATACCCGCCTATCACCGTTATAAGATAATCATCTGCAGTTTCTGTTTCAGGTATCTCCAAAGTTAATGATATTCTCTCGTTTTCCTCAGGGTCCAGGTTGAAGTTATTAGGTGAAATAGAATAGTCCCAGCCGGTTTCTAGGTCATTGATTTCCAAATCTACAGAATAGGCATTGATCTGATCTTCATTATCTACCTCTAAATCGAACTCGACGACCATTGTTCCATTTTGGTCGATAGCCTCACCGGGGTCGGCAATTTGTTTATTATTGTCGGTTGAGATCGTTACGATACCCGGTTTACCCATGATCTTCGTAGTGGTGGTGCGTGTAATGGTTTCGGTAACATTCGTCCCCGTAGCCTTAACATCCAGTACCATTGTTTCCTCATCTGGATTTGACGGGGCGGTAACTGTAAAGGTAAAGGTTGCATCACTATCCGCATCTAATTCGATATTATACCCCAGCTCCGGGACCGGATTGGCGTCAGGATGCGTAGTGGTAAGGCTGGCACCCCACCCCGAGCCGGTCGCCGGCGCATCACCCACCACCGTGTAAATGTCTTTTTCCTGACCTTTATTTTTTAGGTTGAATTCGTATTCTACAGATCCACCAGTATCAGAAACATTTTTTTGTAAAGAGCCAATATTAATGAAATCGAAATCGAAAACCGAAATAGCAACTGCCTCGAGCGGTGGTGTGAGGTCGTATGATTCTTTGGGTATGACATTATCATTAGTAGACGACCCGGTAACCTGTATGACACATTTTTCATTCCCCAAAGCGTCGGGTGAGACGGTCACATCCAATGTTTTAATCTCAAATTCACCAGGTGCGATCATGGCCGTGTTATCTCCGCTAATAAAGCTCGCTGTCCACCCGCTTGGCCCCTCCGTTTCCACATCCATGCTTATGATATCGCTCTGGCCACCCACATTATAAATGTCTATATCGAACGACACGATCTTACCTGGCAAGCCTTCACCATACGGCTCTTCACATTCCAGGAATACGCCATAGTCGGACATTATCAAACTGGATTGTGCGGAATGATGATTATTGCTGTTATCAATTATATCCGCCGTAACGGTATATGTTGTCGGGGTAAGGCCGGTGCCATAAGTGTATTCTAATACGAACCGCCCAATAGCCTCATCGGCGGGATCAATAGCGTATGTGGCTTCTTGCGGTTCATCAAAAACGGTTTCAAAATCAATTAGTACGCTTTTTATATCATAAGCCCCGAACGTATCCGTCACAGAGCCTTTGAACCTTATCAGCCGCTGTTCCTCAACCGGGTGGTTCGGGTAAAAATCACCGGCGGAGCCATCGCTGTGGTATGCCGCCACCGATCTTTTTATGACCTGGCTGCATTCCAGGAGTAGATAACCCTCATTGAACCCGTTCTCGTATGAGATTATTACAGATTGTGGCACAGTACCAGGAGCAATGCTGGCATTAATATTCACATTAATAATTGATCCATCTGTGAAAATGTGGCTCTGTTTTCCGGCATCCACAAAGGAAATCTCGTGCTCTTGAGCATTATCTGTATTACCCGATAGATGACAAATTCCCGTCGCAATGAGTTGATCATCATCCAGGATCTTAAATGTAATGTCTGCGTCTTCATTCCCAACCTTAGTAATAAGTAAATTAATTTTATAACCATATTTAGTACCGAAATTCCGTCCTTGGACTTCCAGATCGTTAAATAATTCCCTATCAAGTTCGAAATTGATCTCCTCACCATCGTTTAACGCTGATTGTGCTGCAGGTAAATTAATCTCATTCGGGGTAGTATTCATTATATTATTTCTATGAAAAAAGACTCGGACCTCATTTAATGTCTCAGTTTGTCTGGTTCCACGGGTATTTTGTGAACCTGTTGTCTCTTTTGACAGCGTAATAACCGGAATTATGCAGCTAACCATAAAAAGACAGATAATAAAAACTGCGATTAGATGGAATGCAACTCCAAACTTCATACAGGACACCTTATAAATAACCCATTAGGGTTCCCTGAAAATGTTAAAGTTGTTTGTGGGATATTAATGTTTTGGTGATATAAAACCGCCGTAGGCGGAGATATACGCTGTTATTAAACGGCGGTGGCATCATTCTTTTTAACATCTTTTAAAATTGAATGTTTCCCAGTAATATTTTTAATTATCCCTCCAGTCTATTTTATTTCGCCTTTAATACCACAATGTGGGCACTCGATAGAAAAGGGTCGCTTTTTTTTGGATATCACAAATGAATTTTTACAATTCGGGCACAAGAAGGTTTGTTGTTTGTAAGTCCGTTGTTCAGATTCCAAAGCTTCTACTTCGAGGAGTTCGTCTCCTGGTTCTGGTTTTTGACTTCTTAGTTTTGTTAATCGACGCTTTTTTTTACTTCGATGAATAAATAAAATTAAAATTATTACAAAGATTATTATTAACGCCGTTATTGAAATATAAAAGATTGTTGATTCTATACCAAATATTAATGTTTCCTCATTTCCTATTTCATATAATACAAAACGGCCACCAATTCCACTTTCATCTTTCCATATAACTTTGTTTTCATAGATTGCAGGATCACATTGTAAACCATCATTAGTACAAATTGGAATTTCTTTGTTTTTTGACAGGTCATAAATGTAAATATCTCCCTCATCATTTCGTTTATCTGTCCAGATTATTATATCTCCATATATATCAAAATTATAATTGCCATTTACACTTTGTGATTTTGTTATTTGTATCTCTTCTTTTTTTAATAAATCATACATATAGATCCATCTCGTGAAGAATAGTCTTTGCATTATGGTTCCCATCCAAAAGGATAAAATCCAATCGATCACACCATTCCCATTTTTCTATATCATTACTATCAGCCCAAATTATTGTATTTTCATAAATTCTTGGGTGAATTTTAAAAGAATGGTAAGTGCTAATTGGTATTTCGTTATTTAAAGAAAGATCATATAAATAAATATCCATTGTTTGAGGAATACCTGACCCAGATAATTTACTGTTTCTAAAATCATTCCAAACAATTAAATTCTTCCAAATATCGGGCGTGCTTCCATTGTTCGCAATCAATTTTTCTTTATTTGTTTTAACATCATATAATATGATATTTAACGACCCATTTTTATTATCTTGTCTCCATATTATTTTATTATCATAAATCTCAGGATTATAACTCCAAAATTTAGTGGATAATTGTTTAATATTTTTAGTATTTAAATCGTACATTTTTATATTCACAATTCCATCCCGCCAAATTATTTTATCATTATATATTTTTATATCCGTTTGTTCAATATTATCTTCAATTATTGAATATTCTTCTTTTTTAGACAAATCGTATAAATAGATATCACCATTGGACTTTTCATTGCGAAAGTCTTCCCAAACAATTTTATCATTATAAATTGAAGGTGTTTCAACTCTCCAATCTCCTGGATCAATATACTCATAATTTGGTTTTTTTTCTATACACCCAGGAACAATTATAACTATGATTATTAACAATTCAATAATTAAGTGAAATTTTTTAATTTTCATATTTACCAGCTATTCTTCAGGATGATATAATTATGACATGATATATAATCGTTTAGCCATTCAAAAGGCTGCTGCGGGAAAATTTTTTATGAAGGATAGATCTCCTTTAGCTTTTTTAGTGTGCGAAAGCAAACTTAGAGAATGAAAAGAGAATGGTGGCTGGGGAAAGATTCCTCTCTCACCAGAATATCGATATTTCTTTTAAACAGAGAATTCCATTAGTCTATTGACTGATGGTGGAAATGGAATTCTCTATTAAGTTCAGTGGACCCTTTGGGCCATAAATTTTTCGAAAAGCGTGGGTGCCGAAAGCCGAGTGCTGCGGTATTAAAGAATTAATTCAGTAATAATATTAATCTTCTTACGGTGATGGAGCAGGTTCACTCCGAATTTTGGGATGACCGAAAAACTTTTTGTGAGGAGTCCGAGACCGAAGGTCGAAGGAATCCCATAGGGGCGAATGAAATGAGCTTGTGGCTTTAGCCACTTTTTTTCCATTAACGCTTTTGCATGACAAATAGTATTAATAAATTAATAATGGAAAAGGGTTACAGCGCACAGAACCGCCAAAAAGTTTACGGTGCGCATCACCCGAGGAAAACCGAAGGTGCAAACCGATAGGTTTGCTAGTGCCTTTATGGCACATTTTTTCCGTAGACGCTGTTTCAGAATTCTCGGTTTTGATTATAATACTGAATTCTGAGACCTTGGATGAAATTCCAAAGGAATTTCTTACATGTTTGCCGAGTAAATTTATTCATTAATCGTAGGGAAAAGGGTCTTAACGAAGTTAGCCGAGCAAGCCACTGGTCTATTGACCAGTGGTGCGGGCACGCT
>CBFDAW010000014.1:0-13948 GCA_965602865.1 uncultured Thermoplasmata archaeon | reverse complement strand
GTAATTACGATTATTAAAAAGAGTGCTATTGAAAATGGTATTGTTATCTGAATAATGTAAAAATATACCCCAATTGATATTGTTCGAACAAGTGTTGTTTAAGAGTGTATTATTCGAGGTTTTCCATAATGTAATTCCATAAAAGCTGTCGGAACAGGTGTTGTTTATAACTGTGAAGTTTGATGTGGATAGCATTACAATTCCACAACCCAATTCATTATTTAAACATGTATTATTACTAATCGTATTATTTGAAGAAAATTCTGAGTAGATAGCATGGAATGAATTATTAGAACAATTATTGTTAACAACAATGTTGTTCGATGAATCTTCCAGTCGAAGAGCATCTCCACTGTTGTACGAACAGTTATTACCTTCAATCAGATTCCACGATGAAGATTTGAGACGAATACCATTTATTTTATTGGAGCAATTATTGTTAATAAGCTTGTTGTGCGATGAGCTACTTAGAAAAATACCAAAGTAGTAATTCGAACAATTATTGTTGGCAATTATGCAATTCTGGATACCGTTGAGTTTTATAGCTACTCCCAAATAAGGTAATACTGTTGCGTTTATCGTGAATCCTGTTATATTAACCCAATCTGCCGTGACATTAATAACATCATCATTCCCATCACCCCAGATCATTGTATTATTTGTCCCGTTGCCAATCAAACTCACACTCTTATTCACGAGTATATTTTCATAATATGTCCCTGACCAGACATAGATAGTATCACCCGTAGATGCGTTATTAATGGCTTCCTGGATGGTCGTATAATTACCATCACCATTACAGTCCACTATTATTGACTCGGCTTTTACACTAAATTCATCTACTACGCCCTCGAACACTAGAAATCCTAGGAAACCCGTGGTAATTATTAAGAACACAACATACGTAGATAAGAGACTTCTTTGGAATTTGAATTTGACCATCGTACCACCCACTAGGTTTAATTGGATAGTTATCTTCTAAGAGTTCAAGTTAAATGGGCAAACATATATTTATAATTTCTTAATTATAATAAATTCCATACATAACTTTATATATTTTAAATTACAATTATGAAAATGAGTGGGGGGGCTTTTATACCTAAAACAGTCAAATTACAAGTGCAAAAGAAAGGTGCTTCATCGACTAACACTCTACTGCCAGAAGTAAAGAGTAAAAGGATTAAAATAATACGAATCACCGTTGCGATTATGCTTATTATTGGGGTAATACTTGTATCTTTAGGTGTAATACCCATGTTAACCGCAAAAAATGTAGAAGACGTAAAAAACGACCAAGATATTAGTACAAATAATTTTAAATCTTATGATAAAGGTGACAGAATTATTATTACTGGAAAGATATTAACAATAATCAAAACTAAATATTTACTTGTTGAGAATAAGAATGTACCTGATGAGGTTCTTATTGAAAAATTTGGTGGGAAATTCATTTATATTCTTGAAAAAAATCTTCAAGTCTATGCAAATACAGAATTAGGAAAAAAAGGAGATAAAATAATCGTAGTATGCGAAGTGGATGAAATAGATAACGAAGGGAATGTGAGAGAAATTTTAAAAGCCAATCCGTACTTTAATTCAATATTGTTCATTTGTTTGGGATTAGGTCTTTTGATTGTTGGTATAGTTACTATTGTAAAAGTAATCAGAAAGAAAAAAGAATCATTAAAAGTAGCTTCCAAACCTTACCAGCTCGCAGAGTTATATGAAACTATAGAAACAGATGACGAGGAAGCGATATTGTATCAATTTTTACAATCGAAAGACCAGAAAATAAATGCCCCGGAAGGGCAACCTGAAAAAGAAAAAAACGCTGAGGAAGCACAGATACCTACCCCCGAAGCACCTTCACTGCAAACCATTCAACCAATGCCGACCATTATAAAGAAGCCTGCACGTACACCGGTAGCACTACCAGTACAAACATCACCACAAACCACCCAACCACAGCTAACTATTGGTCAAAAACTCGATCTTGATTATGACGCCTTGAAAAAGTATTATCATTCTTTAAAAATAGTATCTTCACCACAAACAATCGTTCAAGATAAGCCTGTAAGTGCACCCGGAGTACCACCAGGACAAACACGATCACCACTGCAATCCACTCAACCAAAGCCGACCATTATAAAGAAGCCTGCACGTGCACCGGTAACACCACCAGTACAAACATCACCGCAAACCGCTCAACAACAACCAACTTTTAAACAAAAACTTGATTTTGACTATTCCGCTCTAAGAAAATATTATCAATCTATGGGACTGGAAGACGATGAGGGTGCATTATATAAATCCATGCAATCCCATAAAAAGAAATAGAGATATGAATAACTATTAGTACATATTTTTGATAATATAATGCCAGCTTTGCGTATTTGTGTAATTAAATTTTAATCATCTTCCCGATTTTCTAAAAAAGTGTCAAGAATCCTTAACTTGGTATCTTCTGAAACTGGTTTAGCAAGCGTGGCAGAATGACGAGTCACCGGTGGTTCTGGTAATGTTAAGTACGGTGAGGGCGATGATTTTTGATTTATTGGTTTCGCCAATGGAGCCGGAGTATCATCACGCTGTTGGGTAACCTGGGCTCCGTTTGATGGTTTGGGAGCGTATGATATAGATTTGACTTTTTTAATAATCTTTAAAGGTGGCTTATAGTCTTCTTCGTCTTCAATTAGCATTTTATCAAGATATCTTAACATCTTACCTTCCTTCGAAACTCGAAATTCTTGTTTTGCAAGTACTGGACGTTTTTTTGAGGTTTTTGGTCTTTGAGGGCGTGGTTTTGATTTTTTAGGATTTAATCTGTTTATGATTCTGTATTGAAATGGTAAGAGTTTCCTATCTTCCTCCCGTTCGCGTCTCTTGCGCCGGATTCGTTCAATATGCCAGAATGACAAATGAAGGATTACAACTGTAATTATAATAAGGGCAATGGATACTATCAACATATTAACACTAGTAATCGGCGGTGTTGAATCAGGATCGGAGGTTTCGCCTGAAATATATAATTTGATCAACCCGAGCCATGGCAACTCACCAACCGCTTTTCCTATTACCCACTTCATTTCAACAGGTTCAATTGGTAGATCGTCGGAATCTCTAAGTGGACTTAACTGATCGATTTGTGCATTATTATCCCCTTTAGTTATAAAACCACCATGTGGTTCACGATAATTTTCTTTGAAATTAAAAAGTATATCATTTAAATTAATTGTAAGATTATCATGATTAGGTCCATAATCATCGATCTCAATTTTGGTTATATTATATAAACCCAAAGAAGGTATATCAAAAGTGCCAAAATTTGCCAGGTCCGAGTCGGTATTAAATCCCGATTCATTATACTTAAGCCAAAATATCGCACGATGTATCACGGGTGTACCTGAACCACCATTTTTCTTGAAAGCAATTATTTCACCATATGAACCATATGTCTTTAAGTTGGATTTTTCACCTTCAAGATATGTATTGATCTCCTGGCGACCCGAAATACTTTTAACTAATACAATATCACCGGTATCCATAGTTCCAACTGTGCTGTCGTCACCATGCATCATGCTTTTGGATTCCACGATTACTACGGGTGGCCAGTGCCAAGTATATGCCGCCAAACTTCCTAGGATAATTCCTAATATAATGGCTGCTATTATTATCTCTTTAAAAGAGCTTATTAAATTTTCCCTAAGCTCGGATTTTTTATCTTGTTTATACTCAGGATCTTGGCTGCTCGATAATGCAATATCATCACTATCGGCAATTTTTTTGTCAGATAGCCGTCTCATATTATCACATATATCCCCCAAATGATAGGTTCATTACCTGAACAATTTTTGAATATTTAAAACGTACCGTTTTTTTAGTATAATAAATGAGAATTTTACTAGTTGCCCTTTTCTAATTCCAAATTAAAATGCTATTTCAACTCACCTCAGTAATGAGCCCGCAATCACCATACGCTGTATCTCTGATGTGCCCTCATACACGGTCAGGATCCGGGCATCACGATAGAACCGTTCAATGGGTCTTTCTTTCATATACCCACCGCCGCCATGTATCTGGCATGCCACACCGGTTATGTTAACCGCACCCTCTGCTGCAAACAATTTCGCCATTGCAGCCTCTTTGCTGAACCTGCCGCCTTCGTCTTTCATCGCGGCGGCGCGATAGGTCAACAACCGTGCAGCTTCCAGCTCGGTGCCACCGTTTGCCAGCATCCATTGTATCGCCTGGAAACTTGAGATCGGTTTTCCGAACTGTTCTCGTTGTTTCGAGTACTCGATTGTGTGTTCCAGAGCAGCCTGGGCTATACCTACTGACTGTGCAGCGATACCGATTCTGCCATGATCCAGAGCGCTAAGCGCGATCTTGAACCCGTCACCCTCAAGACCTAATAGGTTCTCTTTGGGAATGTGAACATTAGTCAACGAAAATTTAGCGGCGCCGCACCCGCGTACACCCATCATATCGTATTTTTTGATCATTTCGACGCCCTCGAAGTCACGCTCCAGAATGAATGCACTCATACCTTTCTTACCCAGTTCCTTATTTGTTAAAGCGAAAAGAACGAACGACTTTGCATTGGTTCCGCTGAGTATGTACCTCTTCGAACCGTTTACAATATATTCATCACCTTGTAATTCCGCGGTAGTTTGTAATCCACCGGCATCCGAGCCCGCTTGCTCCTCGGTGAGCATAAATCCGCCCACCCATTCACCGTTCGACAGCCTAGGCAGGTATTTTTTCTTCTGGTCTTCTGTTCCAAATAAAGCAATTGGTAGGTTTCCCAATGAATTATGTACCGCCATAGCCACGCCGGTGGAGCCACAGACTCGAGAGATCTCTTCAATCATAATTGCATATGATATACCATCTATCTTATGCCCGCCATACTCGGTTGGTATATTAGCGCCCATAAAACCTAATTTGCCGGCTTCGGCTAATATCTCGATGGGATAGATTGCCTCGCGATCGATATCATCGGCTTTTGGTTCAATTATCTTTTGTGCAAACGCTCTGACCTTAATCCTTAACTCTTCCTGCTCAGGTGTTGTCTTAAACATAATGCATCCCCTTTATTGGTTCAAAATTTTCGTCTTTTTGCATCCATAATCGCTCGTTGTTTTAAATAGTTTTAGTTTGCTTTGGATTACCTAACAATTATAAAAACATTGAAATAAGGTCCATTAGACCGAAAAATATTTGTTCTAGTATAAAGGGGGCGGCTAATGCAGGATTATGAGGTTATAATAATAGGTGCTGGGCCCGCCGGAAGTTATTCGGCACTATGTTGTGCAAATTTAGGTTTGAAAACATTATTATTAGATCGCCAACCGTTCCCGCGCGATAAACCATGCGGGGGGATACTCGAGGGTAAATATTTCACCAAATATGCCTCGTTTCTAATTTGGTGTTACAGTCATAAATTAACCAGCCCACAATGGGAACGATTCTTTTTACGGCATGCCTTTCCGATGGTCTAATTATGAGCCTAAATAAGTAACCTTATCTTTTTCAATTTATATTTTTAATGATCTTAAGCACTAATTCATAGAATCTCTCCACAGAACCAATGTGCACCTTCTCGTCTGGTGAATGCGGATATTTAATATCCGGACCAATGGAGATCATGTCCATGCCTGGGAACTTCTCGCCGATGATTCCGCATTCCAAACCGGCATGAATCGCTTTGATCTCCGGGTCTTTACCGGACGATTCTTTAAAGATCTCTTTGGTAAGCTTCAAAATCTTCGAGTCCAGGTTAGGTTTCCAGCCAGGGTACGGCGGGTTCTGGATCACTTCAGCACCCCCCAGCGTGGCAATTGACTTGATCGTGCTTCGCCCAGCGGCTAGGGCAGAGCCGATGGAGCTGCGGGTCGACATACCGATCTCGAGTGTATCATCCCGGGTTGTTATAGTTGCCAGATTAGTGGAGGTCTCCACTAAGTCGGGGATGTCAAAGTTCATGGCTAGAACACCGTGTGGGAGACCGTTTAATATATTCAATAATTTATTTTGTGTCTCTTTAGAAGTTACATTCGCCCGTGTCTCAGCGTTTTCGAAGACCACTTTGAACTCAGGATCGATGGGTTTGATCTCCTCTAAAATATTGGACTCCTCCGAGCCAATTACTGATTTGATATTCTCCAGATCTTCGGGTTTTATTACGAGTTTGGCAATTGCATCACGTGGTATGGCATTCCGTTTGCTGCCGCCAGTAATCTCCGTTAAATGAAACTCAATGGTCTCTGAGGCTTTGGTTAATAATCTCGCTAAGATCTTAATGGCATTTCCACGTTGCTCAGTGATATCTATGCCCGAGTGGCCGCCGCGTAAGCCGGTTACCTTAACCACCAATCCTTTATTGTCCGGTGGAACCGCCATGGTCTCGTTCGGCAATTTAATAGTAGTGTCGCCGCCGCCGGCGCAGCCGACATAGATCGCACCTTCTTCTTCGGAATCGAGATTGAGCATTACTCTACCGATTAAGAAATCAGGCTTTAATTGGAACGCACCGGTTAACCCGGTCTCTTCATCAATGGTGAACAATCCCTCGACGGCACCATGTTTTTGTTCCTTGTCCTCCAAGATCGCCATGATCGTTGCGATACCTATCCCATTATCCGCCCCCAACGATGTCCCTTCCGCTGTCAAATACTCGCCGTCGAGCTTAAGGGAAATCGCATCCTTATCAAAATCAAATTCAAGATCGCTATCCTTTTCACATACCATATCAAGGTGCCCCTGGAGGACCAAAACGGGTTTATCCTCGAAACCAGGTGAAGCGGGTTTTGAGATTGCTACATTACCAGCATCGTCCACATTTGCAATTAAATTCTGTTCATTGGCAAAGCTTAGAACATATTCCCTGGCCTTTTCTTCATGCTTCGAGCATCTTGGGATCTGTCTAAATGCATCAAAATGTTTCCATAATAATTTTGGTTCTTTATCTAAGATAACCGACATAAACTAAACCTCCTAGTAATACATACTAAAATATTGCTTCGGAAATACTGTTTTAAACTTAAAGATTTTGTGAACATTTTAAACAGAGAATTCCATCAGTCTATTGACAGATAGTGGAAATGGAATTCTCTATTAAGTTCAATGGGCCCTTGGGACCATAACTTTTTCGAAAAGCGTGCGGGCACGCTTTTTGACAGTGAATAATAGTTAGTTTAATATACTCTTATTGTTAATAGTATGCACACCTATTTATAGAGGTATGGTAAATGGTAAAAAATAAGGTCCATCTCTCCCGGCTGAAAATCGATAACTCGGACACTGAAGAGAAGCTTCAAAACGCTCTTGAAAAGCTGCATTGGAAAAAGATCGTTCCCTCGGGGGCGACCGTCACTATTAAAGTAAATGCCACGCACTTCGACTACCTCGCCGGGCTTACCACCACACCTGAGCTTGTGGCGGCATATGTCCGGATTCTGCGCAACCGCGCAGAACGTGTGATAGTTGGTGATTCGGATCTGCAGCGTGTATCCGCTGATCTGGCGTTAACCGGCTGTAAGATCAAAGCGATCGCAGAACATGCTGGTGCCGAAGTGCTGAATTTCTCGAAGGATAAGATGAAAACTGTAGATGTGGGTGGTGTGATTTTAAAGAAAATGAAGCTCCCGAGAGCGTACATTGATTGTGATGTGTTCTCATCCATGCCTGTATTCAAAACTCATAAACTTACACGTGTTACACTTACACTAAAAAACCATTTCGGTTGTCTCCCGGATGACCACAGGTTTCGCTACCACCGCGTCATACATCACGTACTAGCGGATATCACAAAATTCCTAAACCCGAAATTGATCGTCATGGATGGCAGGATCGGGCTGGAGAGTGATGGACCAATTGCGGGGCTGCCGAAAAAGTTGGGGCTGCTGTTGGTGGCAAATAACTGTGTGGCAGCGGATACCGTGGCTTGCCATATCATGGGCTTTGACCCCAATACTATCGAGCATATAGTTCATGCACACAATCGTGGTTTAGGTCCCACGGAACTTAATGAGATCGAGGTTTCCGGATTAAGTATAAAAGCGGCAAAGGACCCGTTCGAACCGGCGGGAGAAGATATTATCTCAAAACTGGAGCGCATGATCAACCCGCACCCCATGATGTCAAAGGTCGTCTATAAATCACCATTATTCACCACCATGAAGTTCATCGCCTGGAAGGTTCGCGAGGTGAGTGGGTATAAACGTAAATATGTCGACCGTGTAAAGCAAACCGGTCTCTGGGATAATTATGAAGGTTTGTTCGAGTGAAACTCTACGCCTTTTTTTATAGTACAAGAAATTATACATGCTTAAGTAAAACAGTAAAACAGTAAAAATCAATAATAAACATTTTATAGTACGTAGCTGATTAATATAGTATGATAGGGGGTAATAGGCTAATATCGATCTTTATTGTCGTGATTCTTTTTCTCACAATATTCCCAAGATTCCCCATTTCGCATGTATCAGGCGACCTAAGCAATCCTTCAGTATTGATTAAGCATAGTCCAATAAATATAACCAATAACAGTCAGTTCAATTCTACAAACGGTGTGAGATTTGGGAACGGATCAAAAAATAACCCGTATATAATAGAGAACTGGTCTATAGACGCTTATTATGATGATGGGATCTGGATTGAAAATACTGACGCTTATTTTATAATTAGAAATTGTTATATCTATAATGGAAATACAAAAAACCGTTTTCGCTACGGGATATCATTTGATAAGGTAACCAATGGAATGGCAGAAAATAATAGATTAACCAATAATTATATTGGAATAAAAATGAATAATTCAAAAGGTAACATTATCGCAAACTGTACCTGCAATTCGACCGCAGCGGCATACAACTCACCAATCGCGTGCGAGTATGGTATTTTTATCGAGAATTCAGACAATAATATCATCACAAACTGCAACTGCCACTTTATTTTTCCATTACTGAAACCGCATGGCGACGGCATACATGTTAGATACTCCAATAACAATTTGATATCACACAATACCTGCTATTCCAACCGGTATGGGATTTTCGTATTTGGTAGATGGATGTTTTGCAATAACAATACTATTGTAAATAACATCTGGAGAGATAATAGTAAAAAAGGTATCGAAGTCTACTACTCACACTTGAACAATATCATCAATAACACATGCTCGAAGAAGGGGGACGGTATCTATATGGATCATTCCAACTTTAACAATATAGTTAATAACAGTATTTCGAGCAAAGGTAACGGTATATATCTGGATAGCTCTGAATTTAACGCAATTATCGATAACGACTTTTCGAATAATCAATTAAACGGCATCTATCTTATGCATTCAGAAAACAACACAATTACAGGTACCACCTGCAACTCCAATACCAACGATGGCATTTATTTATATCATTCCAATATGAATTCACTCCTCAACAATAACTGCTCGAATAATAAGTTTGGCATCCGCATCTTGTATTCTTACTTGAATGTAATCAAGAACAGCACCTGCAACTTTAACCACGATGACGGTATTTTTCTTTTGAATACTAACTTTACCACGATTAAAAATACATCGATGATTTCAACCGGACTTTATTTAGAAGGACCACAACTTTCCCATTGGAACACACATAACATCGACATTAACAATACGGTAAATGGCAAGCGAGTGTATTATTATAAGAACCTCAACGGGGGTATTACTCCCTCCGGGGCAGGACAAGTAATACTTGCGAACTGCACAAATATTATCGTTAAAGATCAAAATATCAGCGATGGCTCGATGGGTTTAGAACTTGGTTTCTCATCACTGAACACCATAGTCAATACCACAGCCTCATCGAATAAAAGATATGGACTTTACCTCTATTCTTCAAAAAATAACACGATTGCCAATAATACATTCAATACGAACAACTACGGAATCTATGCTAACAATCGTTACGAGGAGATTATATTTAGCGATACCTTTAGCACGGACAAAGGTTGGACGGGATACGGCGGACCCGCCCAGTGGCAGCGCGGGATGGCGAAATTTGGAGGTGGTGGCCCAGTAATCGACCATTCGCCATCTTCAGATGATTACATAATTGGAAATTATATAGGCGGAAATTATTCGAATAATATCACCCAGACTCAATGGCTGACTTCACCGATAATTAATTGCTCGGGTTTTACCGATATCCGGTTCGACTTCCATCGCTGGCTCGGAGTTGACGCCTCACCCATTGATCATTGCTATGTGGCGGTCTACGATGGCACATACTGGCAGGGGATCTGGGTCAATGTCGCCGAAAAAATTGTAGATTATGATTGGATTTTCCAACAATTTGATATAGGTTCATTTGCGGACAATAACCCGAACTTCCAGGTGCGCTTTGGTCTCGGCCCTACAAGCACGTTAGAATGTTTTGCCGGTTGGAATATCGACGATGTGCAAGTCACTGGCTACGCTATTCAACCCGGGTTCAACCGGATCAAGAACAATACTTGTAATTCGAACACTGAGGATGGTATCTACCTCCAATACTCTAATAATAACACCCTTGAAAACAACATTTGCTTGAACAATAAACATGGGCTCTCGCTATTCTTTTCATCAAATAACAACATACTGGATAAGAACACTTGCTCAAATAATGATTATGGCATCTATTGTTTATATTCGCATAACAACAGAATCGCAAATTGCACCTATAAATCGAACCTTAATAATGGTATCAATCTTAGTTATTCGGATAACAACAAAATCACAAACTGCATCTGCAGATCGAACCTATACGGTATCTCTATTCGGATCTCTAAAAATAATATAATCAACAATAATCTCTTCATAAACACAAATAATTATTTTGTATCGTCAGGTTCAGCAAATATTTGGGACAGGCCGAAAACTGCCGGTAAAAACATAATCGGCGGGCCCTTTTTGGGCGGAAATTATTGGTCTAATTATGTGGGTATAGATAGTGATGGAGATGGTCTGGGTGACACTAATTTGCCCCATGGTCCCGGAGATTTTCAACCACTTTTAGACGTATTTCCACCGAAGATCATGGATAATACCACAGATATCCCAACCACTGGTGACCAGTTCAACTTCGAAGCAATTGTGTGGGATGAGATAATCCTGAAAAATGTTCATGTAGAGTACTGGTTTAACGGTGGCACACACACAAATGCAACCATGAACAGAATATTCGGGGATAATTCAAATGGAACCTATTCCCGCAGTATAAATGTGCTATCTAATGCTTTAAAACTTTATTACATTCTTAGTGTCGAGGATACGGGCGGAAACTGGAATTCGATCTCTGTTACAATTCTTAATGTTAAAGATAATGACGCGCCGTTGGTGGTAGATCACACATCATCATTACCAACTACAGGTGACGAGTTTACTTTCAAGGCTAGAGTAATCGATAATATACTTGTGAGTGCCGTGAACACGGAATATTGGTTGAATTCTGGAATCCATATGAATATTACCCCAACCTTTTCTGCCGGATATTACCAAGCCGATATCCTGATACCTTCAAATGCAACTATTATCCATTACATAATCTCCGCATCTGATAATTCAAGTAATTATCGAGTCATTTCCGAGGTAGTCCAGAATATCATTGACAACGATGAGCCGGTAATAACGGACCATACCACAGGTGTGCCGATCATAAGAAATAACTTTACATTCAATGTTTCGGTTTCTGATAATATGAATGTATCCCGTGTATATTTAGAATACTGGTTCAATAATGCCTCTCATCAAAATCTAACATTGACTTCCCAGGGAGACTTCTACAATACAACCAAAAACGTTCCATCGGATGTAAAAAATATTTGCTATATATTCTCTGCCGTGGATAATTCTAACAACTGGGCATCTTCAGGAATTAAAATCTTAGATGTTACCGATGATGAAAAACCAAAGATCTTCGACTTTTGTGATATACCTACTACAGGCGACGACTACACATTCAGCTTTAAAATCATCGACAATATAGCAATTTCTATTATAAGCTTGGAATACTGGTTCGATGAAAGAACCCACAGCAATATCGTACTATCCGATACTCAGAGTTATCTGATAACGGTGCCTTCAGATGTTTTTATACTCTATGCAATCGTTACGGCAATTGATATTTCAAACAATGTAGAGTCTCTGGAGATCACGAAACCAATCTTAGATAATGATGCACCGTTAATAGAAGATCTCAGCTCCGGAGACCCTGAAACCGGACGATCTTTTCTCATTGAGTGTACGGTTATTGAGAATCGGAAGATAAAAGATGTTTTAATTGAATATTGGTTTAATAAAGGGCCCCATAGCTCACCGGCTATGGACCTTTATAATGATTATCACAGCTTAAAGCTCGAGGTGCCTGAGACTGCAACCTCTATGCACTACATTATAACTGCAGAGGATACCAAAAATAATAGCATATATACAAACAAGACCCTAATTGTAAATGATATTATCTCCCCCGAGCTTTATGACCTTACGGAAGGTGTGCCTACTACAGGCGAGGATTTTGAGATAAAAGCATCTTCAAAAGATAATATAAAGATTGAATCCGTATCCTTACAGTATTGGTTTGACGATCATGAGCACTTGCAGGTAATCAGTACATTTTATAATAATCTTAAGATAAATATCCCATCAAATGCCAAGATCCTGCATTATGTATTATCTGCCCGGGATCCATCTGGGAATCTACGGGTTATATCTAAGAATGTGAATGTAGAAGATAATGATCCACCAATATTAAATGATAGGATATCGGAACCTACTACAGGAGATTATTTCGAATTCAATGCCGAGATATCTGATAATATTAAGCTTGTATCATCGCATTTAGAGTATTGGTTTGATGATTACGAGCGTACAAAAATATTATTTTATGGAAGCCATTCATTATTAGTTCCGAGCAACGCAAAGGTATTGCATTATACCATTTCAGCCGTGGATGGAAATAAAAACGCAGTTTTCGTTAATCAGGACTTAAATGTCATAGACAATGACAACCCAATAATAGAAGATCACAGCCCAAAAAATGTCACTACTGGTGAGCGTTTCAATATTTCTGCACATGTCAAGGATAACATACTTATATCCAAGGTAAATTTAAACTATTGGGTTGAAGGTGAGTATTTTGAAGAGGAAATGAAGTTGTCAGGGGATAATCATATTAAAAACATTCAAGTCCCTATTGATGCTACAGAATTAGTATATATAATCTCAGCTGTAGACACTTCAGGCAATATCCAAACCCTTGAAACACAATTGTTCGTCACAGACAACGATAAGCCCATGATCATAGACCAGTCATCAATATCCGGAGCAGATTATAACTTATTCGCGGTGATAGAAGATAATATAGAAATCTCCGAGGTTAAAGTAGATTATTGGTATGAGAATGAGAAAATAAAAAATATAACCCTTCAATTAAAAAACGGCATGTATGAGGGAACGATATCAATTCCTGAGGGTGCCAGAAACCTTTATTATACTATTTCTGCAGCCGATACCTCGGGAAATTGGCAACGGACAGAAAAAAAAGAAATAGAACTGCCAAAGTCCAGCTCGGAGTTGTCGAAGGATGAACCGTCTTCACATCATATAACTTTAGAACGAGGAGGTCACTGGGTCGTATCTGCAATAATATTTTTAATGATTCTTATGGCAATAATTGGACACTATTTATATACTAACAGAAAAAGACGGTAGCACTTACCGCAACAACAAAGATAGTAGTAATAATCGTAGATTACCAGATGTGATATTATATATTTCGCAATAATTAGTCTGAGGTATATTTTTCTACGAAGTATTTCTTTACTGCTTTTATAATCCAAACCTCCGAGTATAACCGACGGAAGCATGAAAAGGAGAAAAAATCAACGAAAGAAGCGGTAACCGTAAAGCCCGGTGAGCATCCCACGG
>CBFDAW010000013.1:0-13975 GCA_965602865.1 uncultured Thermoplasmata archaeon | reverse complement strand
AAAATCTTCAATAGCCAGTCATTTCACTTTTCAATTATCTTATAAACTCAGGTCTAAAATTATAATCCTAATCCCTAATAAATCATCCAATAATTTAGAGTTTAATGTCTGGATGGACAAACTCTATCTTCATTTCGCCTTTTCTAACACCATCTGTAAAGGCGGTGATTGTGGGTGTTAAAGTCTCTTTTACTGATTGAAGCGTAGTTTTTGCCACACCGTTTTTGCATTTGACGATTCTGTCCGAGAGCACGCCGCCTGTCGTTAAAAAATGTACATTATTACTGGCGTGTGTTAGTACTTTACCTTCTTCGTCGCGAATGCTTGCGGTGATTGTGACCTTGGATTTACCATCTGCTTTAATCTCAGGTATCCCATCACCATCATGGTCAGGGATCTCTGTTGAGAGATCTATATGCGGTAAGTTGATCTTTTTGACAAGCTCTTTGGGTTCTCCACTGCTGCTGAATTTCAGGTCGTATTTATAAATCTCATTAGCAATGGTTTCATCATCGGTTACCTGGAATTCCATTAAGTTCGGGTTCAATCTATCGGTGCGTAATACATTCTTCATCGATGGTTTGCGCGTTAATCCTGAATTATCCTGGGCGATCATGGATACGCCAATGATCTCACGGGTTTTTCTATCATAAATTATTATCATATAATACCCTCAATTATGATTTATTGTACAACACCAATAGCAATCCAATTCACAATACCTTTTTCGGTACCGTCATCGGACTGTGAATAAATCCTAAAGCCTTTTTCCGAGATGTCATATGGATAACACCGTATGGGTTGATTAGGTTCAGAACCGCCGTTCAATGGACCGCTGTATGATAATAATACATGCGGTTTCAAACCCCAGTTCAGTTCAACGAACATTTCATGACTGGATACGCCGGAGGCGATTAGGAATGAAGATTTGGATGCCAAATTATTGACCGCTGAGACAATATTGGTCAAATCATCTTTGATTTCAAACTGGATATCATTCCAATCGTCTGCCATGATTAGGTCACCGGGTCCTTTCTTACGAGGATTGAAAGCCGAGCTGACCTTGAACCCATCACCTGCTTTTTCGATATCCCAATCTAAGTCCTCTTCTACTATTTTTGGTTTACCCTTTGTTTCAGATTTTGGAATAATCCTTGGAGGTTTTGCCATTTTATCATCCTTTTTTAATCTTTAAAATGATATCTTCCAAATTAAAGATAGTGTGAGCTTATCAGTTTTAGTGATCTCTGGAAATACTACACGGTTATACATTACCCCACCATTATCCGAGTTGAAAATACCCGCCTCCGTCAGATTTCCATTGGCATCTTCATAACCAAATGTAGATGAAAGAGTAACAGTAATATCCGAGCCGCCGGTAAGCGGCGTGGGATCTAATTCCGCCGGTAGTTCTTCTTCTATTACGGCAGCAGAGATCAGGTTTGAATCCTCATTAATCTTAGCCACCAGATAAGTATCCGATTCCGGATCGATGGCTAGGTTCTCATGAGTTTCATAGATATCCTCAGAATCATTGGAAATAATAAAATCTACCACCTGATCTTTTTTACGGCGGGCGGCTTTGAATTTCACCTCTACCTTAGTATTATTACCTCGTTCTCCGCTGATTTTTGAGGTAAATTTGAGAACATCTTTACCTTTATTATTCTTTAAAATGAGCGATGCGTTAGTTTCTTCTTGGATTATATTCTGGTCGAATGGTTTTCTAGTTGGTATTTCTTCAATCAGTTCCGAGTCGGAAGGGTTTGGTTTTGTAGAATTCATACCGACACCTATATGTGAAACGCCCTGTTTTTCCATGCCACGAAATATATTTGCCAATAGAACTTTACCACTGGAAGTGATTAAATTGTGGCATGTTTGCGTTTTCACTATTTTGCCTTTTGAATTGCGCAGGATTATTTCAACCGAACCCTTCAAGGTATTTCGTTCAACATTTGGATTCATTCCAACGTCCCCCAGGTCTTTTGCCTAATATGGGAATGGATTGTGTATATTATTCAAATTTGATAAAGATTAGAATAAGTAATCAGGCCTATATAAATTATTACTTTTCTAACTTATCAAAGGGGTTATTGTAATAAGTAATAATTAAAATTTTCATTGCAAATCACCTAGTATTAGGTCGAGGAGTACATCCGTAAAGCAATAATTATTTATAGCAATAAAGCAGTACTCCCTCCTTGACAAGTCTCTTTGTTCTTCGGAATTTTTAATCCGATAGCCATTTTATAACAGTAACACCCCCCCTACTGGTGTATAATAGTTGGTATTAAGAGGTTAAAAATATAGGATAGATGATGATTTTCTAATCTTTCGGTCTTATAACAAAAAAGCCAAGTTACTTAAACATATCACAATACAAATAAGAATCATCATCTTCCTGTTTCTTTTTTTGAAGTATGAAAGTTAGAATCCGCCTTCTGGATCGGGGATCAATTCTAGTAAATCGCCATCACGGATATTGGCAGCACTAATCGTGATTTGGCCACGAAGTACCTTTTTACCATACCTTAAAACGTAAGCGCCTGCGTCTTTCTCCCAATAACTTGCAGCACTTTCGATTGTCTCTTCGATAGTATTTTCTCCTTCTAAGTCCATCTCAACTTTATTCCCCGTATCAGCGTCTCGAACGGTTACTCTTATTGATGCCATATCGCCACCTCTTATAATTATTTAACATTTTTACTTCTGCTAAATTCAAAACATAATAGATTTTCTACTAAAAGAATTTAGCGTTTTAAATAATCCTACCATTATTCATCTGGATTACCCTTTGTGCCCTCTGTGCTACTTTTGAGTCGTGTGTGACGAGCACGAAAGTTTGGTGGTTCTTTTTATTGAGGTCACACATAAGGTCCAAGATCTCTTCGGATGTATTGGAGTCAAGATCACCGGTGGGTTCATCTGCCCAGACAATTAACGGTTCGTTCGCCAGTGCGCGTGCAATGGTCACGCGTTGCCGCTGACCGCCTGAAAGCTCAGCAGGTTTATGATCACAGCGATCTTGTAGACCAACCAAGTCCAATAACCGCATTGCTCTGTCATGGGCTCTATCGGGAGTAATGCCCGCTATTCGTAACGATATCTCTATATTTTCAATAGCAGTTAAGACTGGTAATAAATTATAAAATTGAAATACAAACCCCATATGCTTAGCTCTAAATTCAGATTTCAGATCATCATCCATGGTGTTTAATAACTCACCGTCGATCCAAATATTACCCTCCGTGATATTATCCAACCCCGATAAACAGTTCAATAATGTTGTCTTTCCACAACCGGATGGCCCCATAATTGCCACCATATCACCAGATTTGATCTTTAACTCGATGCCCTGTAGTGCTTTAACCGAAATCTTACCGGTGTCGTAAATTTTATGCACATTTTTCGCATATATCAGATACTTTTTGATATTATTATCAATTTTTTTCTGTGTCACCACGAGTTCTCACCAAGCTGAAAAATTATTAGTCCTTACCCTCATCAGTATCTTTCTTCGCCTCTTCTGAACCGTTACTTTCGGTATGACCTTCAATTTTGAACTCTTCGCCTTTTGGCTGGATCGCAATGGTCTTACTGCAAACCGGACAAGAGAACACCGTACAGCTTTCGAACATGACCATCCCTAAATCTTCAATGGAGATTTTTGCGTTGCAGTTCGGACAGTCGATCATGTTTATTTTATTGTTTTCAGGTTTTTTTAGAGTCATTCCAAGCCCTTGAGATTAATTTTATATATACACGTAATAGAAAGCTAAATAAATTAATCTATCCCATGCATTGAATGACATCGAATTCTATATTTTAATCTTCCCGTTCCCCCATCTTCACTTTTTACTAGGAAATCGTCCTCACCGAGCTGGTGCCGTCGTCATTTTCTGTAACCTGAATATTGAACCCAATGAAATCTTTAACGTCTTCGATATGCGTGATCAGGAAAATCTGTCTGAATTTATTTGTAAGCCCGGATAATGCATGTAATAGATTTCGTTTCCGATACAGATCTTGCGAGCCGAAGATCTCGTCGAGGATCACAAAACTCGGTCCCGTGGTTCCTGACTGCGCCGTTATGACTTGTGAAATAGCTAACCTAAGGCATAAGTTAGCTAGGTCCTCTTCACCGCCTGAAAATCTACTCAATGGAAACGCTTCACCGTTATCGTATATCAAAACATTATAATCATTATCCACTTCCAGTCTGTTGTATTTTCCATCGGTTAACACTCTGAACAGCTCGGAGGCAAACTGCGTCAAGGTCGGCGCGATTCGACTGATCATATAATTTTTAAATTTATTCATTATCTTATCAAGTTTATTCAGATACATTAATTTATCTTTATATTCCTTAGCCTTATTTCCCAGTTCCTTAAGCTCATCGATCTTCGCCGTTAATTGACTGATATCTTTTTGATGTAAATTCAATTCATTTTCTTTCTCTTTTACCTTCATTTCATGGTTCTTTAGCTTTTGCGATCCTTCTTCGTATTTTACCTCAAGCTGCTCTAACTGTTTTTCATCAAACCCCAGCTTTTGAATTTTAAGCTCTACTTTTGTTCTCTCGGCTGTTAGATTATTTAGCGATTCCTTCAATAACTTTTGCTCTGAAACAAGCTTTGGTTTTTGTTCGATGCGTTCTTTTAAACTAATGAATTTCTCATTAACTTTCTCCAGTCCCAGATAATTACTCTTGAGCGTCGTATACTCATCAATGTCAAACTTCAAATCTTTATATTGTTCCAATTCTGAAGTTAATTTTTGCCGACGTGCTCTAGTTTGCTCAAGCTCGCATTGTGAGGTTTTGCTGGTCTCTTGTGTGCGTGCACGCAAGGATATTTCGGAATTCAGATATTTCTCACGTTTTCTCAGTGCCTCCTTTCGTTTTTCATCATCTTCTAATTTTGATTTCGTTTCCTCAATGGATTTTTTTAGTTTCTCAAGCGTACTCTTCATTTCATTATGTTCTTTACCGAATTTATCCTCCAGGGTCTTATAATGCTCACCCAAGAGCCGCTCGCAGGTAGGGCATGCTGACTCAGGACCCAGATTTTTTATATCCTTGAGTTTATTTTCGATTTTTTCTATCTCGGTTCCCAGCTGATCTAATTTGGATCCTAATTCAGATCTTGCTTTTTTATGCTCGTCTATTTCTTCATTAATTTTACTCAACGCCAATTGACAATCATCCGAGTCTTTATCCAAGCCAACAAATTTTTTTAATTCATCCTCTGCTTTTTTAATTTGAGCATTGTATCTATTTATTTGCTCATTAACGGATTTCAATTGTTTTTGAAGCTCCTCGGAACGGATGAATTTATTTTGTATCTCGTCAAGCTCGGCTTTTTTTGTTTTGACTTTCTTCCACTCTGCCGCCTTTGGCTCGAGCTCTTTCAGCGCATCCTCATGCTTTATCAGTTCCTTTAAGCTGTGGTCCACCTTACTTTGCTGGTGTGCTGTATTTTCCATATTGGTTTTACATTTGGTTAATTTGGTGTTCAATTTATTATATTCATCTCTAAGTTTTCGCTGGTTTGTGCGCGTGCTCTCGAGACTTTTTATATCCTCCATCATTTCTTCTTTATGTTTTTTCATATCAATAATACTTTGAGAGATCTCCTGGGTTTTCTCCTTGTGTTTCGCAATCTGAATCTTTATTGTCTCGAGCTTGGGCGTACCATCGGGTTCAATAAGTCCTGATCTGGTCTCGTCCAATCTTGTGTCAAATTCTCTCCTATCGGAGCGCACGGAAATTATGGCTTTATCAATAGAATCGATATTGAGCATCCTAAGGATCAATTTTTTACGCTTGCTTGGGTCTAAGCCAGATAACGCATTGAGCTCCCTCTGCTTGGCAAACACCGATGTGTAAAACGCCTGGTAATCCATCCCGAGCCGATCCTCGATCAATGCCGTCACCGATTTAGTCGAGGTTGCAGCGGAGGTGCCATTTATCGTCACATTTGCGGTGGTCTGGAAATTTTTACCTTTCATCTTCCGGGTGACTGTATATTTATCACCATCCAGTTCAAAGGCTAAGTTTACTTCACATACATCGTTTGGCGCCGCACCAAAACGTTTCAAATCTTCTTTCCGTGTCCGCACAATTTTTGATTCATTTCCGTACATTACCCATGAAACAGCTTCGATTATTGTGGATTTTCCAGCACCATTTAATCCAAGAACCCCGACCACACCCTCACGGAACTCTATCAAAGCCGTTTTAAATCTGCGATAATTGGTCAACTCTAAACTTATTAATTTCAATTTTACACCTTTTTATTTTAGAAATTACTCAATATCTTTTGTCTTCGCCTCCCCAAAACCGGTTAAATAATCAATACCCATCTCCAATACTCGATCCTTATCGAGACCTTCAATTGCTTCATGAGCCAGAAATTCTTTGAACTCGTTACCAATTAATTCAAATTTCACGGTCGAAGCCTGAACACCTTCGTTATCTTTTGTCACTTCATACTGTATCTCGAAATGCAATGCATCAGCGGTGAGCTTTCGAAATTGGTTGAAATCCAAGGTACCGTATACCTCCACCGGTAAATTCTGGACCTTAAGCCTGATAATTTTATCCGTGGGGTTTATACTTGTTACCCTTCTTTCGAGTTCTTCAGAGATTGCATGATGCTCGAGCAACGAGCAATCAATGGACTTTAAATCCAACATAGGTCTCGTGGTAAGTTCATGGAACTCAGGTGTGGGGTAATTTATCTCAGTGTGGCCAGGATTAGTATTTTCAGCAGCTGTATCTGGTAACTCAATCTCAATGAACCCTTTCTTTTTATGCTGCGCCTCGAGGAAATTCAGCCGTTCAAGAGAGCCCGAGTAATATGCATTCTCGTCAACCTTACAAAATTCGTGGTAGTGCCCAAGTGCTATGTAATCAAAATCTTTATGTAAGTATCCGCTGGGTACATCCATTTCATTGAATTCGTTGGACCTGAACGCGGTCACACCAGTAATTACCGCATGAAGCATGGCGAGATTATATTGGGTATCCGAATCCGGTACCAGTTGTTCCAAAGCACCCTGCAGTGCATCGGAATCGGTACAATGAGGCACTGCGTGTATGATTAGATTTAAGTCGGGGAACGATAAACATTCATACTTATTTTTGTAGATAGGATATACATTGTCCAGGTGCTCGAATAACCGAAATACGCTCCCGGTCTCTCGTAGGCGTGGTGTCGAATGGTTACCCGCAATTATAACGATAGGGATCCCCGCCCGGGACAATCGCAGCAACTGATCCATAGCAAGTGATATCGCGCGGTTCGTGGGGCGCACGGAATCGAAAAAGTCGCCGGCGTGAAGGATCAGATCCGGTTTCGCCGCCAGGGCCATATCCACGAACTGCTGGAACACTGAATAGAAATCTATCTCTCGCTGGTTCAATCCTGACCCGGACTCGAGTTTGTTATACGCTGAAAATCCGAGATGTGTATCGGCTATGTGGAAAATTTTCAAGTTACGCACCTGGGTAAGTGTTAAATTAAATTGTTGGGGATATTTGCTAATGTAAAATGGAAATTTAAAAGGTTAAATTTATTATTATTTTTAGTAGTAATAACGGATTTTCTGAAATTAATAATGCCTTCAGAAAAATCCTTCATCGACCATCTTCTCGTCTTTTTTTCCTTCACCATCTCCAGTTTCGTCCTCCTTGCCAGTATTTGATGAACTATTTTGAAGTACTGTTCTTTGATTTAAATTTTCTATGTAATTCTCATAAAGATGAATTTTCACCGGAATCGCGAACGGTGTGAACGGTGATGTAATAAGTGCCTCACCGGGCATCAGCATCTGGATCTCGTTACTAAGCTGGGATACGTCCTGTTTTGCAGAATCGCGAAGCACATTTCGATCTCCTTTATCGGCTAAGCCGAGGATGAACAATGTATTGAACTGTGATAGTATCTCCTCGTCGATCAGTTTTGGTTGCTGGGAGATCGCACACAACCCGGTCTTAAATTTACGCCCCTCGCGCGCTATAGTTGCAAAGATATTATTCCTGCCCCCCGGCGCAACCTTGCTTAATACACGCTGCGCCTCTTCCATGGTGATCAAAAACTCGGGTAATTTCTTGAACTCATCCGGATCTGCAAAGACGCGTTTATTACGCTCGAAGACTGCACGTGCCAGGACGATGCTCACCAACAATTCTTCGGACTCGCCCATGTTGGATGTATCGATAAGTACAACTCTACCGTTCACCAGTGCGTCATAGACCTGATTGGAGATCGAAATCGTCTTATCTTTAGTTAGTATTTTTGATTTGAACAGGTTCATCAGCCGTCGCTTAATCACGCCAAGAGTACCCTCGAACGTACCCACCAGATCAATTACCAGATCTTCGATCTCCTGCTCGAGCAACGCCATGAGCCAGTCCTCATGATACACACGTTTAGCAGAATTGAACGCATCACGCTGCGCTGATGAAAAATCGTATAACTGCATTAGATCCTCTATCTCGATCTCTTGCGCGCTTATCTTAATTTTATTATACCCACTTACCGCACCTTTTAGGTCACGGGCGGAATATACCATTAGGTTTTTCTTCGCCATTGAATGATGATTTAATCCACGGAGTTCGGATTTGCCGCCGTCGAAGTACTCACCATGCGGGTCAAGGATTAAAAGCCCATACTTGCCGGATTCCATGGCTGCTGCCGCCAGGCGTTTCATCAGGTTACTTTTACCCATCCCGGTAGTGGCAAAGATGCCGATATGCGACGGGAAATCGGAACCACGGATTCCTACATTGAACGGCACCACTTGTTCGCCACTGCGAAGGTTGCCAATGGTAATGTCACCCATGAATTGGCTCAAGACCGAGTAATCGTTCTTGTTTGCCTGGCGGATCTTCGAGAAATGCGGTGGGATGGTCTTTGGTTTGCGGAACTCGTTAACGTTTACGAAATACCCAAGTGGCGAGCATACGCCTACTTTGAACAATCGCCGGTCCTTGTCGTGCAGCTCGAACTCATGGTTGCCTTGTTCCATTACCAGCATGTTCCCGGCGGTACGCTCGGGCCAGTCATGACTGCTTGCCTCGGCGCCGTACTCGATGTCAAAAACCCGCAGCAGGAATCGCCGGTCGTTCTCATCGTTCTCGGCAATCAGAATTTCACCGAGAAACACATCTTTATTGTACGGTGTGCGATAACGTAGTTCAGTTACATTACGGCCAATTATACGGCCCGAGGAAATGTCGTTATCTGGTGATTTTTCAATATTTTCCATTTTTTACACCTATTCCATTTTAAACATTAAACATTCTTATCTAATATCTCGTGAAAGTTCTGGAACAATAAATCCCAGTTATAACCCGAAACACCGTGCTCGAATGCGATGGCTTCAAGTCGATAAGCAATATCTTCGGTGAGCGCGCGATTAATTACCACATTATTATGAATATGTGCTAAAGGGTAGGGGTACCCGAGATATGTTGCATCCGAGCAGTATTGTGCGATTTTCCCGAAGATCACGGCAGGTTCCACTTCATCAAGACGATTTATATCGGTTCTAAATACGAATGCCGCTTTCGGATGGAACTTTACAATGTATCGATTCCCAAAGAGCTGGCTGTGACCCTTTTCATCGGGTATCTCACAGAACCAAATCTGTTTTTTACCGAACAGTTGCTCACCTCTTTGCTTGATAAATCGCATTAATGGTGCGTGATTAAACCGTAACGTACTCCTTTTACTGATTCCCACAAAATGTATACCTTTTTTTAAGGCACGCTCCATGATCCGCTGGAATAAGATGTCCTGTTTATTGATCGAAGCTTTTAACGACCCGTCCACCAGTATGATGTCCCCGCAGTCCAGTTGGTCGATTAATTGTTGTGCTACCGACCATTCCTCAAAAGCGCGCAGCCGTTGTAACACCAGCATAAGCTCTCGCGGGTAATCATTAGGTGGTTCACCGATTAGATTTTGAAATGACTCGGAATACAACTCCTTCCTGTTGCTGAACGAAATAGATTGAATTTTCACGGTAGGTGGCGGTGTATTGGATACTAACTGTTCACCGAGGAAGACGAGTGCGCCTGCACGGTATGCGCCCACTATAAATGACCCGCCGTTTAAAACCCGTTGCGAGCCGCCGTCAACGGTTCCAACCTTGAATTTATCCTCTGAAGGTTCATAAGTATGGAACGAATCTTTAGTGATGGAATTCTTAAATGTTATCGAGTTTAATTCATCGGAATCGCTCTCATCAATGATTGCATCCGATTCTTCAGCCAGCAACTCTTTAATGAATGTTACAGCAGTCTTTATCTCTTGGTTCAGTTGTTGATCGATCATACTAAGCTATGCCCCAAAACCGAAATAGCCCGGGGATTACTTAAATATTTAGAGGAGGGAGGTGAATGTAAGATTAATTAATAAATAAAGATTTTTATATCTTATTAAATTTTTTTATTTTTCGTCTAATATTTTTAAGTTATAATTAATCCCGCATTCGGTAAAGTTTGAAGTGCGAGATAGAGCCTGGATTTGTAAATCCAGGTATCCGTTCCTTAATAAAAAAATGCATAATTAATCGCTATCTTTGCGAAGTATTTTTTTATTATTCAGATAATTTTTAATTTGTTTAATTGTCGCTTGTTTCAATTCTTCCAATTTTGATTGATATCTCTTTACTTCATTTAATTCATTACTTTTGCCCATCTTTTCAAGTTCAAAAGCCAGGTCACGAAGTCCAATCGCCGATACCGTGGCTGAAGCGCCTTTAAGTTTATGAGCAGAAGCGTTCAGCATAGCAGCATCATCCGCCTCGATCGCCTGGTGAACATCATTCATCATATTCGATAGTTCGTTGGCATACATATCAAGCATAGTTTTAGCAAATTCTTCATCACCATCCAGTCGAGATTTCAAAGCCTCGAGATCTAAAAGTGACATTTCATTCTGAACATCATCGGATTTAGATTCAACATTAGATTCATCCCCCCAAGCTTGTTTTGCATATTTATTTATTAAATTATAAAGTTGTTCCGGGTCCAATGGTTTACTCAAATAATCGTCCATGCCCGCACCAAGCATCCGTTCTTTATCACCCGCCATGGCATGTGCGGTTAGTGCGATGATCGGTAAGTGATCCTTTGTGGCTTTCTCTTGCTCAAGCTCGCGAATACGTTTTGTCGCTTCGATACCGTCCATATCCGGCATCTGCACATCCATGAGCACCAGGTCAAATTTATCCTTTTGCAATGACTCTAAAACTTTCAAGCCGTTCTCAACTGTGGTTACATTTAATCCAAGTTTCTCCAATAATTTTACTGCTAACATACTGTTGATCTTATTGTCCTCAGCAAGAAGTACATTCATTTTCAGCATTGAATCTGAGGTTTTCGTTTCTATCTTTTCTTCTTTGATCACCGAAATTCCCCCTATTTTTCCGGTCTTATCAACTACTTTCATAATAGAGTCCATTAATTCCGATGGATTCACTGGTTTAACTAAATATAATGAGATTCCTAATTGTTTACATCTATTCCTATCACCTATTTGGTCTCCGCTTGACAGCATCAAGATTGTTTTGTCTTCCTTATTGCCCATAGCTTTCATTTGTTCCACTACATCAAACCCATTCATTCCTGGCATTTGATGGTCTAATAGAAGTAGATGAAAATCCTGGTCAGTTCCTTTCACCCGCTCAAGTTCGGAAAGGCACTTATAACCATCCTTGACGCTGGTAACATCCAATTCCCAGGAGTATAGCATCTTTTCCAGGATCTCTCTATTGATCTCGTTGTCATCCACCACAAGTGCTCGCAATCCCTTTAGTTTCACATGCTTTAGGGTTGAAAGTGTCTTCTTTTCAGGTTGGATGGTAAATGGTAAGGTAAAATGAAAAGTGGTCCCAGAGCCTTCGGCACTTTCTAGCCAAATCTCACCATGCATTAAATTCACTAAACTGGTACATATTGCCAACCCAAGACCTGTACCGCCATACTTTCTTGTGGTAGACCCGTCTGCTTGAGTGAATTTCTCGAAAATGGTTTTCTGTTTCTCTTTTGGTATTCCGATTCCTGTATCTTGCACACTAAAGTATAATTTTTTCACATTCTCATTGGATTCTTCTAATTCATTGATATTGAGTAGTATATAACCCTCAGGGGTAAACTTAATTGCATTTCTAACTAAGTTCATGATGATCTGTTTCAATCTTAATGGGTCTCCAATTAATGCGGATTGAACTTTTGGGTCAATATCATACATTAGCTCTATACTTTTCTCATGAGCATCTTTAGAAAGTGTTGATACCGTTTCCTCGACTAACTGAATTATATCAAATTCAGTTTCTTCGATCTCAAGCTTTCCAGCCTCTATCTTCGAGATATCAAGGATGTCATTAATTATCATCATCAAAGATTCTCCAGAAAACTTTAGCATTTTGAGAAATTTCCCCTGCTCCTCTGAAAGAGCTGTATCCATAAGTAAATTGGTCATACCAATTATACCGTTCATCGGTGTTCGGATTTCGTGGGACATATTAGCAAGAAAGTCACTCTTAGCTAAGTTTGCAGCATCTGCTTCTTCTTTTGCTTTTAACAGGTCATCTTCTATCTTCTTACGCTCCTTTATTTCTAGTAGTAATTTTTTATTTATTTTTTTCATTTTTTTCGTACGTTCTTTCACCAGGGATTCCAGGTGATTACGATATTCAATTAATTCTTTCTCAGCCTTTTTTCTATCCGTAATATCACGATCAATCCCACGATACCCCTTCAATTCACCCTTGTCATCAAATATTGGAACACCATTAGATTCAAGGATGATGGTCTTTCCATTCTTAGTGATATTTATATTTTCTAATTCATAAAAAGGTGTTTTGGCTTTGGCAATTTTCGTAAACTTTTTGGCTATTATCTCTGCTTCCTCTGGTGGCATTAGTTCAAAAGGTGTTTTACCAAGTATCTCTTTTGGTTTATAGCCTAATACATCAATGACTTTTGGGCTTACATATACATAGATTCCATTTTCATTTACTTCCCAAATCCAATCCGGAGTGGTTTCAACTAAAGATCGAAATCGTTCATTACTTTCACGAAGCGCACCTTCAGTTTGATGTATACTTTCAACCATTTTATTGAATGATCTTGCCAAATCTCCTATTTCATTTTTTGATTTTACATCTATTTTTGTATCCAACTTACCTTTACCAATCTCTCCAGTAGCATTTCTTAGCCTTATTATTGGTTTCGTGATTCTTTTTGAGAGATAGATACCGACCACGACGACCAAGAAAATACATAGAACCATGACTAATACCGATAGTTTAATCTCCTGGGTTACATCTTCATACGCTTCTTGAACCGGCAATTCAACCACAACTGCCCAATCAGGATTTTTAAGATGTACATGGGTAGTTACTACATCGTCTCCTCGGATGCCCTTTGATATCTCAGATTCGATTTTATGGGCCGATTCATTTCCTCCCACAAATTCATCTACCTCGTCTAAATAAGTCAGATTTTCTCCACTTAAAACACGGCTGGTATCACCAAAAGCTATTAATGTACCCTTCATATCAACCACATAGGCCACACCCGTATTCCCGACATTTATATTGTCTACTAAATCCCACATGAATTTCAAGTTCACCTCAGCCATCAATGCTCCTTTATAATCACCAAATATATCTGTAACGGGGACAGCCATTATCACCAGTGGCTCGCATGTTATATTATCAATATATACCGAGCTTATGAATCTTTCTTCTTTACTTGCCTTTAGAAATAAATCGCTCCCACCAATTTCCATTAAGTCAATAGTCGCAAAACTTGATAGACGAGAGACTTTCTGTGACTCCTGTCCTTGAGTATTCAACAGGATCAACTGGCGAAATGCAGGTTCAAGACCAATTAGCTTCTTTAAGGGACTACCGCAAAATAAAGTTAACTTTTATATAGTGTAAAACGCATTCC
>CBFDAW010000012.1:0-14159 GCA_965602865.1 uncultured Thermoplasmata archaeon | reverse complement strand
AGAGAAACGACTTAAAAAACCGTAGAGAAAAAAAGGAAGAAAATTGAAGGCCAAAAACAAATAAAAGACACTACATTTTTTAATTCGAACCAAGATAAAAAAATGGTTTTGATAAAAAATGAGAAAAATCTTGGATTCGCTGAGGGTAATAATATTGGTATGAGATACGCTTATGAGGTATTAGAGTCCGATTATATTCTACTTTTAAACAACGACACCGTTGTGGAAAAAGATTTCTTGATAAAGATGGTTCAAGCTGGTGAAGCTGATCGCCAAGTGGGTATAGTGGGACCGAAAATACCGTATTATGATAACCCAAGTAAAAATTGGTATTGTAAAGGAATTGTAAATTGGTTCAGTATAAATATTGCATACCATGGTGAGAGATGTGATTCAAAAACAACGGATAACGATTATATTACAGGTTGTGCCATGCTGGTAAAGCGAGATGTGGTTAAAAAGGTCGGTTACTTAAATGAAAATCTATTCCTTTATTTTGAAGACGCTGATTTCAATCTTCGAGCAAAAAATAGCGGATTTTCATTGGTAGTAGAGCCTTCTGCAATAGTGTATCATAAGGTATCCATTACCAGTAACACATTCTATAAATCAAAATCACAATATTATTTCTCCCGCAATAGGATTTGGTTTGTGAAAAAATATTGTCCAAAAAAATATCAAAAACTTTCTATGATGTTTTTATTTTTACGATTATTTCTTGCCCTTGGCTTTTTCGCATCCAAGGGTGACCGTGCTACAGTAACCGAAATCATGAAAGCATACAAGGCTGGAATTAAGGGTTCATATTAAATTTTCAATATTTACTTAAGAATTCCTTCGTTTTCGCTATTACAAAGTTAAGCTTTTCTTCAGATAATCCGGGATAAACACCTAAAAAGAATGCGTTATGCATGCAATATTCGCTATTGGTAATTGGTTCAGCAATTTTAAATTCAAAATCACGATATGCTGGGTGCTGGATAATATTTCCTGAGAATAATAATTTCGCTTCAATATTATTTTTCAAATACCATTCCATGATATCTTTACGCTTGAACTTTGCATTCTTTTTAATTGTTAATGGGAATGCAAACCAGGACGGCTCACTATTTTTCAACCATTTTGGAAGTATAAAATAATCTTCATATTTTTGGAAATCTTCAAACAAGATTCTAAAATGGGCATTCCTCTTTTTTATGAACCCTGGTAATCGTTTCAATTGTTCTCTCCCCATAGCACCTTGTAGCTCGATGGGTTTTAAATTATAACCGATATTAGTATACGAATATCTTTTATCATAATCTTCGGGTAACCCTTCTAAACCTGTGGATTGATTTTTTAAAGCTCTTGGGCATTCAGAGTCACCACATTTGATCGGCTCACAGATGTGGATTACACATGCCCTGCCCCAATCGCGCAATGATTGTACAATATTACTCAACTCTTCGGAATTAGTCACCACCATCCCCCCCTCACCGGTTGTTATATGGTGAGCGGGGTAGAAACTAAATGTGCCAAAATCGCCAAATGTACCTAAATTACCACCATTATATTTACCACCCAAAGCATCACATGCATCTTCGATAACTCTTAAATCATATTTCTGAGCAAGCTCCATTATATATCCCATATCATTGGGATTTCCCAGTGTATGAGGAATAAATATTGCTTTAGTGTTTTTGGAAATAGCATCCTCTAAGTTCTCTAGATTCATATTATAAGTTCCAAGTTCAACATCCAATAGGACGGGTTTAAGATTATGTTGTATAATTGGATTTAATGTAGTTGGAAAAGTCATTGCAGGAGTTATTATTTCATCACCAATTGACCATCTTTCATCCTTCTTTAACTGTGCCGAGAAAAATGGTGCAATGGTTAGTAAATTAGCTGATGACCCAGAATTGACAAAAATTGCCTTTTTCACTCCCAGATAGTTCTTAAAATCATTTTCGAATCTTAAAGCATTTTTACTCATCCCAAACCATCCATCTAAGAGTGCAGTAATCATGCTCTTTATTTCATTGTCGTCATACACTGCTGCAGCGTAATTAACCTTGGATTTACCGGGAATGAATTCTACATCCGATTTCTTTAACGCATAGAATTTTTCGATTAATTCATCGATCTTCAATCGTAGATCGTGTTCAGACTCTGAAGGCTTAATCATAATTATAAACCTCTTTTAGCCATTTAATGGTAATTTTCAGACCCTCCTCTAAATGGACTTCTGGTGCCCAGCCTATCAATCTCTTTGCCTTTTCGTTTGAGCCTACCTGATTAATGATCCCACCAAATAACCTGGGATACTCTTTAAATTCAATAACCGAATTACTATTTGTAAGTTTTTTAATTAGCTCAGCAATTTGCAAATTTGTTGTGGCTATACCAGTTGCAAGGTTAATTGCCTCACCGGCTGGTAAGTCAATTGCCTTATACATGCCCCTAACAATGTCTTTAACATACACATAATCTCTTGTATCAGAGCCATCATTGAACACAGAAATGGGTCTACCCTCCATGGCTTGGCGGAAAAATGTAGGCATAATTTTATTAAGCTGTTGGAACGGGCCATATGGATTAAAAAACCTGACAATTTTCACATCTAGATGGTATGTTTTGTAATACATAAAACAGATCCTATCAATAGCAACCTTCGAAGCGGAATACGGGTTTGAAGGGTTCATTGGAAAATCTTCTTTGATGGGCACGTTTGAATCACCATATATTTCACAACTTGACGGATAAACAAAAGGTTTACCCAGTTTTCTACAACTTTCCAATACATTTAGAGAACCTTTTATATTAACATCTAATGTCTCAACTGGTGAATCTATACTTTCACCTGGTCTAGCATCTGCCGCAAAATGCATTACTAAATCAGTTTTCTTCATCTCGTCTTCTAATTGAGATCTATTGAAAATATCAAAACCCTTGTCGATCGAATACCCCAATACTTCAATACTTTTTTCCTCTAAAAAACCCTGCATATTTTTACCTATGAAACCAGTGTCACCAGTTATTAAAATTTTCATTTAATACACCATTTGGGATTGTAAATTTAACCGATTAACGGTTTCCACCACCATTCATTATCCACATACCACTTAACAGTCTCTTTTAACCCATCCTCAAAAGATATCTCAGGCTTCCAGCCTAAGGCACGTAATTTATCGGTTGTAAGTGAATATCTAAAATCATGCCCAAGCCGGTCGGTAACAAACTCGATCAAGCTCTCTGGTTTATCTAATGCTTTTAGAATATTTTTTACCACATCTAGGTTTGAGCATTCATCACCCGCCCCAATATTATATGTTTCACCAATTTTTCCTTTATGAAAGATAAGGTCGATTCCATTACAATTATCCATCACATGCAACCAATCTCTTACATTCTCCCCAGTTCCATAAACAGGTAACTTTTCATCTTTTAATGCTTTGATTATCATCACCGGTATCAATTTCTCTGGAAATTGGTACGGTCCATAATTATTGGATGAGCGAGAGATAACGACTGGGATGCCATATGTTTTATGATATGCCAATGTTATCAGATCCGCCCCAGCTTTTGACGCGGAATATGGTGATGAGGGGTCAAGATTATCCGCCTCGGAAAAACTACCTTCCACTGTGCTACCATAGACTTCATCAGTGGATACCTGGAGATAGCGCTTAATATCATATTTCCGAATAGCTTCCAATAATGTAAATGAACCAAAAATATCTGTTTTAATAAATAGTTCAGGCCCTTCGATACTCCTATCAACATGACTCTCTGCAGCAAAGTTTATGATGCCATCCACATCTTTTTCTTCGGCGATCTTTTCTACGATTGCCTTGTCACATATATCGCCCTTAATAAATTCTATCTTATCTAAAATATCTTGAATATTTTCCATGCGGCCTGCATAAGTCAGTTTATCAAGTACAATAATTTCATAATCAGGATGAGCTTTTAACATATAGTGTACAAAATTCGACCCTATAAACCCGGCACCTCCCGTAACAACCAATTTCAAACGATCACCTCTGAATTATCCCCCAGAATAAATTTCTGGCCTTTTGGTAAACCTGTGCCCTTACTAATCTTAACCCCTCTACCTATTAATGATTCAGTAATCCTTTTAGCACCCGAAATCTCACAATCATTCATTATTACAGAGTCTTCTATTTCCGTGTCTTTGATTCTAGAGTGATCACCAATGCTAGTATATGGTCCAATAAATGCATTTTCTACATGAACATTTTTACCAATTATCGCTGGACCTTTAATCCTTGAATTTATGATTCGTGACTCTTTTTCAATTACCACCCTGCCCATAATATTGGAATCTTGAACTTCTCCCTCAGATTTACCCTCAATATCATCTAAAACCAATCTATTTGCATGAATGATATCATCCGGTTTACCAGTATCCTTCCACCAGCCTGTAACCGTTGCATAACCCACTTTATAATCATTTTCCATCATCCACGATATAGCATCCACAATCTCGAGCTGATTGCGCCAGGATGGTTTGATTGCTTTTGCACCTTCGATAATGGGCGGGGTGAAATAATATACACCAATTACCGCTAGATTTGATTTTGGTACTTTGGGCTTTTCTACAAGTTTCGTTATCTCACCCTTGTCATTAACCTCGGCAATTCCAAATTCCTGTGGGTTATCCACTGCACAGAGCATGATGTAAGCATCAAACCCTTTATCTACAAACGTTGTTGAGTGTTTTTCAATATCATCTTCCAATATATTATCACCCAAATACATAATAAACGGTTCATTTTTGAGAAATTCTTCAGCTACCAAGGTAGTATGCGCAAGCCCTTTTGGGTAATCTTGATAAATGAATTCTATCGGCACGGGCCATGATTGGGAATTTACAGTATCCATAACTTGTTCTTTATTTGGTCCGATTATGATTCCTATCTCCTTTGCACCAGCTTTAATAACATCCTCAATGGCGTAAAACAAAATTGGTTTGTTAGCGACTGGTATCAATTGTTTCTGCTGAGAATAAGTTAATGGTCTCAATCGTGTACCAAGACCACCTGACAGAATTAATGCTTTCATCTTAACACCATTTCTAAATTTAAAAATCAAAATCTGTTGAAGTGTAATAACAATTTCCGATTTAACATTTTTGACCTCAATTTTAAGAAATACTGGGAACGTTAGTTAGATTTATTATTAAACATATTTTTGAATATATTGATGGTTGCTAGGTGAAATTTACCAACATATACCCTCATAAATCTTTGCAGTTTTTTGAGCGTTCCCCACTCGTCGTCCATCGATTACGATCTTGCCCGTGTAATCAAGATCTTCAAACTCGGGCCATTCGGTTAATATTAATATAATTTCTGTTTTATTTAGCACTTCATTTGCTGAATTTGTGTATTCCAAATTAGGATACAACACTTTAAAATTATTAACTGCTAACGGGTCATATGCAATGATCTGTGCGCCCTCCTTGATCATCTTATCAATCACAGGAACTGCTCGTGTCTCACGGATATCATCACTATTAGGTTTAAATGCTAAACCTAAAACACCAATGGCCTTATCCAGAATTGTCGGTACATGTTTCTTAAGAAGTTTGATTAATAAAAGTGGTTGTGATTCATTGACATTCATAGTCGCATTTAGAATCTCAGGTTGTTCACCAATTTCTTCTGCTTTTCTTATTAAAGCCTTAACATCCTTAGGGAAACACGAACCACCAAACCCCGCCCCTGCTCTAAAAAAATTCGGGCTGATCCGGTGGTCCAGGCCTACGCCTTCGAATACATCGTAAGAATCAATACCTAATTTTTTACAGAGGTTTCCGATTTCGTTTGAAAAACTGATTTTAGTTGCCAAGAAACTGTTAGCAGTATACTTTATCATCTCCGCAGTTTTAATACCAGTGAACAATTTAGTGACATTGAACGGTTCGTAAATCTTCTCTATTACAGTCTTGGTTTTATCATCGGATAGACCAATTACGATCCTGTCCGGGTTTAGAAAATCCTCCAGGGCAACACCCTCGCGTAAGAATTCCGGGTTCATTGCAAGACCAAATTCGGTGAATGCAGCTTTCCCCGAGTGCTCTTCAACGATCGGTTTCACAACCTCTTCGGTGGTCCCGGGGATAACCGTACTTTTTACTACCACGACATGCCACTCGTTTTTTTCCTTTAGTACTTTACCGATTTCTTCTGAAACCGTTTTAATATATGCCAGATCGATGCTGCCATCATCACCTGTCGGTGTTCCCACAGAGATAAAGGTCGCTTCAGTGTTCATTATACTTTCTAGATAATCATTGGTAGCTTTGTAATTGTCTTTACACTCGCGCATGAGTTCTTCCAAGCCCTCCTCGTAAATCGGTGGCGTATTTTCATTTACACATTGAATTTTATAGTCGTCAATGTCAATGAAAGTTACTTGATTACCATGTTTAACGAAACCCATGCCTGTTACCAAACCGACATAACCAGAGCCTACAATTGAAATTTTCATACCCAATAATCCTCCTCCAAATTTATTGATTAACGGATATTTAATATTTATTATTATTCATACCTATTTTGCAAATTCAAATATGAATTTAAACAGAGAATTCCATCAGTCTATTGACTGATTTTGGAAATGGAATTCTCTATTAAGTTCAATGGACCCTTGGGACCATAAATTTTTCAAAAAGTGTGCGGGCACGCTTTTTGATAACTGGCGAGTTGGCTAATACTTTATATATAAACTATTTTTCGAAAATAATGAGAATATTAATAATCTCTTTTAGTTATTCAATTCTTATTTTTAATTAGAAGATTGGTATAAAATATAAATAACAAAATTATCGTAGGGAGAATCAATTCAAATCCTAATTTCGGATAATTTTCTATTGGGATTGGTGTACGAGCAATGGAAAAAATCGTGAATGACAATATAATCTTAATAGGCACCGCACATGTATCCAAGAAGAGCGTGGTAGAGGTACGAAATGCCATCGAGAAGTATAAGCCGGAGATAGTAGCCATTGAGTTATGTGATAAACGTTACCAGGCAATAACAAAAAAGAATCAATGGGAAAAAATGAATATAATGGAAGTCATCAAAACCGGTAAAGGTTTTTTACTCTTGGTCCAAACGTTCCTTGCGATGATCCAACGAAAACTTGGTAAAGAATTCGGTGTAGAGCCCGGTTCTGAGATGCTAATGGCGATATCCGAGGCGAAAAAATATCAACTGAAAATCGCTTTAGTGGACCGCGATATCACCATCACCTTCAAACGCGCCTGGCGCCTGATGACGGTAAGAGAGAAATTGCGGATATTTTGGTACTCAATGAAAGCATTAATCGGTTACGATAGAATCGAAGAGGAATTAGAAGAAGAGCTGGAAAAAAAAGAAAAGGAAATGGGGAAGGATAAGGAAAAAAATAAAGAGAAAGATTCAAAAGAAGCCGCCCTTGATCGGTTGATGCAAGAGGATGTGATCTCGGCGCTCATGGAAGAGCTCAGGACCGTGGTACCGAACGCCACAAAAGCGTTGATCGATGAACGTGACCAATATATTTCAAAAAAGATATATGGTTATATGGATGGGACAGAGAAAGATTTTATAAAATTCAAGCAAAAGAAAATATCAAAAGTACCAAAAGCTACTACGCATTCGAGCGACAAGAAAGTCAACCGTAAACACCGGGTTCTGGCAGTGGTTGGCGCCGGTCATTTGAACGGTATTAACAAGAATTTGCAAAAGCCTGAAAGATTACCGAAATTGAGCACATTAACCGAAGTGCCACGGAAAAGGGTGAGTATATTAAAGACGATCGGATATTTGATACCGATCCTGTTCATTACCTTGTTCATTTATTTATTATATTTCGGTAAATGGGATGTTCTATTCCAGGTGTTACTTGCCTGGTTCCTTATAAACGGTATTTGTTCGGCAATAGGTGCGGCACTAGCATTTGGTCATCCGCTGTCGATAATAACGGCGTTCTTCGCCGCACCGCTCACATCACTAAACCCTGCGATAGGTGCGGGTTGGGTAGCCGGGTATGTGGAAGTAAAGGTTCGGACACCCACGGTAAAGGACATACGCAGTCTTAGCACTATTGAGACAATGAAAGAATTTTTTAGTAATAAGTTGATTAGGGTATTGATGGTAATGGCGCTAGCGAACCTAGGAAGTATGATCGGGACCTTCATTGCTGCATATTATATAGGAAATCTGGTATTGTTTTGATTAAATATCAGAAAATATATCAATAATAGTAAAAAAGTGATACCATGTGGAATGATGATTACGACGACGAGTATTACGACCGCCCGGGGCGGGTTGAAGTGCGTAAGGTATATTTAATCGATCCAAGGGGGCATGATCTTTACCGGCCGCCAGGTAATAAATTTACCTTCAGCCAGACCGAGCTGCAGCACCTGGCAGTTGCGTATTTCGTTTTAGTAATTTGTTTCGCCATTGTACTATCCACGGGTTTTGGTGGATTATTCTTTGGTGGCTTCGACATTTTAACATTTATTTACATTGCCCTCCCCGTATCATTAATCGCGGTTGGGTTAGGCTTTATACTGCATGAGATAGCACATAAATTTGCTGCACAGCGGTATGGCTGTTGGTCTGAGTTTCGGTATGACCCGCGCGGGTTAATGTGGGCATTGGGGCTTTCGATAGTAATAGGCTTGGTCTGGGCAGCACCCGGCGCGACTTGGTTTTCCGGGAAGGTGACAAAAAAGGAGAATGCTATTATAAGCCTAGCCGGTCCGGCAATTAACATGACAATTGCGATCATACTGATTCCATTTATCTTTCTTATCCCACTAGGTTTTTTAAGTATATATTTGTTTTACAGTGGCTGGATTATTGCGTTTCTGGCGGTGTTCAATTTGCTGCCTATTCCGCCATTAGATGGCTCGAAGATCTGGAAATGGAATTTGGGAATTTATATATTTATATTTGCCATAGCAATCGCCATATTGGCTTTTTATTGGTTTCCTTCTTTATTTATCTAAAGAGAGAATTCCACTAGTCTACTGACTGGTGGTAGTGAAATTCTCTCTTATAAAAAACTAAGAAGAAAAATACCAACATGATGTATTATCACTGTGAACTCCTCGTATTGTAATTTACAATACGAGGGTTCTTGCTATCCTATCGAATTAATAAAAAAATGCGTTTGTTAACCTTTTTCTTTGCGAAGCATTTTTTTACTTAAAAAACGCCTTCAGCTCCACCACGGGGTCCCAGCTCTGTTTTATATCACTTAGGTCATTCTTGAACCGTTTCGAGCGGCTATCCAGGATGATCGCAAAACCCTTATCGTTCTCATTCCTAATCAACCTCCCGATGCTCTGCAGCAGTTTTCTGGTGGTTGGTGCATGGACCGTGTACTCCCAACCCTTGCCGAATTTCACTTCATAATAATGCTCGAGTGCACGATGTTTGGCAGTGGGTCGGGGATATGGAATCCCCACGAGCACCGCCACCTCCAGCTCCTCATCAGGGAAATCCATGCCCTCGGAGATCCTGCCGCCGATCACCGCTAATAATACACCTTTTTTATCGAGCTTAAAACTCTTTACCAGCTCCATGAGCTCTTGCTGGCGCATACCCTGTGCTTCCCGGTACACATCACGTTTGATCCTGGTCATCAAGCCATCATCTAAAAACCGTTTCAGTAGACCAAAGGACGGGAAAAATACCACGGTATTTCGCTCGGTTGCGTTGCTGAGGTTCACCACATACTCTTCAAGGCGCGGGATAATTAGTTTGTTCTGAGTGATCTCATCATATTTTGTAGTCACATCTGGCATGTAAAATGTACCCAGATTCTTCCTGGGAAAGGGTGAGGGAAATACTTCACAATGAGTATCCGCAGGTAACCCGAGGGAGTCGCGGTATTCATCGAGTGGCCGTAGGGTGCCAGACATATGTACAGTAGCACTAAACTCCTTGCAAGGTTCCGTGGTCACGGAGGGGTCTAAGCAATACACCTCCAGTTTCGGGTTATCGCCATCCCGGATAAGTTTTGTATATTTTTCCGACTCCAGCTCGTGCCAGAATAATAGAAATGCACCTATCGAATGAATATACGATCTTGGCAGCCTGCCTTTTTTCCTACGCGCCTCCTGGACCACGGTACCATGGGCGATTAACCCGTTTATAACCTTCTCAAGAGCGGCACTGGTACACTTGAACCGTGACATCAGCTCGACCTCCAGGTCATTGGGTGGCACGAAGCCGTCCTCCGCGATTATATAGTTCTCTTGAAATGTGTATAATATCTCCTGTAGATGATCGCACAGCTCAGTGGTTACGATATTCTCCGCTAATGTGGGATTACCAAATTCAATAGCCTCATCGTGTGCTTTTCCAAGTGAATACATACTCAGTTCAGCGGAGCTCAGCTCCCTGGCATATTCGGGTAAATTATGGGCTTCATCAACGATTAGAAGAATATCGTCAATGTTACAATTCATCCAATCCAGCAAATATTGTCGTATGAATTTATTGAACACATAAATATACGGAGCAGTTATTACGAGTGCATTCTTCACAAGAGATTTATTGACCTCATAAGCACAAAGTTCGTGTTCGGCGCAAAATTCGTTAAGTTCTTCAGGTGATGGGAGCTTATTTCTGACCCATTCTTTTATTTCATCTTTATCATACACACAAACATTGCCAAAATATTTACACGCCCTCTTTCGTTCGGAATCGGTAACATGTTCACCCTTCAAGATCCGGCGCGAAATAGCTTTTCTATCACTGCATAACTTGGACATTTCTTCGGGCGTGCCTTGCGCTAGCTCAAGGTCGTTTCTGATCAACGGGCACAGGTTCAATCTACCCTGGAGACCCACACCCAATAAAAGTTCTGGTTGTAAATATTGCTCGGGTAACTTATCATTCAGACTTCTGAGTTCCAATAATACCTGGCGCTGTTGTGAGTTTGTTCGGGTCAAATAGACTATCCGTTTTTGTAAGTTCAAGGCGGCGCACAGCGCCGGCGTCAAGGCACTGATGGTTTTCCCCGTACCGGTACCGGATTCCATGACCAGATGTGAGCTTTGGTTTAATACCGAGAATATCTTATCAATGATCGCCTTCTGACCGGCGCGATAACTATATGGAAATAATGTTTCGGTATTGACATTTTTACTATTATTATCGCTAGGAAGTTTGTTAATCATCGTAGGGGAGAATATAGTTGTAATATAAGAAATATATTTAAGGTCAAAAAAACATGAAGGTTATGGTGAGGATTAATTAGATAAATGCTCTGGGCGGAAATCAATGAATAAGTTAACAATAACATCTGGGGGAATACCTGAAATAAAATTGAAAATCATTACAATTTTATTCATTGGTGTTATCATATTATCTTTACCATTGAATTTCAGCAACAACTCCACAATTTCAAATGCAACATCCTCAAAGTACAGTACTGAAGTAGCGACCATTGATGCCGGTATGGGGGCAAGTATGGATCACACAGCTGCAGATTGGGAACTGGTCGAAGAAGTCGAGTGCGGATTAGGGATTACAAAAGGCGAGGATTTGTATGTTAAAGTCTCACCGCGGTCCGCCCCGGACCACAGGCTCGGGATCACACCACAGCTCGATCATACCGACTTTCTATCCGTAAAAGCCAAAGATGCACTTTCCGAGGCGCCCGAGTGGTTACGACCGGAGCTTACCGAAAAGTTCATCGACCTAGCACAAATCGAAATCAATTTGGGTATGGACGCTACTGGCGCCTTTGGTGACCTGGATGGTGACGGCGATATAGATATTGTCTGCGGCTCGGGGATGGAAAATCTGATTTATATTGAAAATCGCGGCACCGCCTATCAGCCAATATATCTTAAAAATGAAACATTGTTTGCAGAAATAGATCCTGAGTATAATTACCCGGGAGATTTATGTTTAGGTGATTTAGATGCGGACTCTGATCTTGACATGCTACTGGGAACTTCTTGGGGCGATATCTATTATTTTATAAATACCGGAGACGCCCATACACCACAATTTAATTTCTCTGATATTGTAATATCTTCTCAGTTGGATTATCCCTCACCGTTCCTGGCAGATCTTAATTACGATTCCGACCTGGATCTAATATTCGGTTCGCAAAACGGAAGAATCGAATATTATGAAAATGTTGGCACCACCCAGCACTATGCCTGGGCATCCCCCATGACCTCGTCATTTAGTAGCATAGATGTAGGTGATAGAAGTAAACCCGTGCTGGCTGATTTAGATAACGACGGTGATTTCGACCTGACGATAGGTGAAGCCGAGGATAGTATTAATTATTATGAAAATATCGGATCGGCTTGGAACCCGAGCTGGCGGTTCGATAGCACCATATATTTTAATCTACCCTTACAAATCCAGACCTCACCTGAGTTGGTGGATATTAACGGTGATAGATGTCTTGACCTGGTGGTTGGAGGTAATACAGGAATGTTCGATACTTTTAAAAATCTGGGCTCCGCCTATACGCCTCAATGGCAGTACTGGAGCTCATATAGTATTTTCCCGGGGATCGCATATTACTACCCGAGCTTGACCTTAGATTGGATAAAAAATGGTTCGTTGGATAATTATGCACAAACAATCCTGGATGCGGAAAATAATTTGAAGGATGAGATAGCATTTTCTATTGCACATACCGCTACGGAGGAGTTATCTTACCAAAGTACGTATGAAGTCTTCAAGAGGAATGCTGAGTTATTGTACGAGATAGATGAGGTGCTCGATTATGCAAAGATAATAGACTATGGAACCTTTGTAGATAAGGACTATTATTCGACGGTTGAGTACAAATATAAAACCGGAAACAGCAGCACAATCCAAACCATAGAATTACCACGGGATATCTATTATTGGTATATAGTGCATCCCAAGATCACTGACGAGTCCCCAGGATTTATCGACCCGGAAACAGGTAACATTGTCGCCCCACCGACCGGTAGATTCTGGCGGGAATATCTATTCTATCATAACGATACGGATTACCCGCTTGATCCGGCAACCGACCCGGATGAGGATGGAATACCAAACTACCATTATCCCAAAACCGAATCACCACCATTGTTGAAAGAGAAATTGGAAGGTATTGATTATTTATATGATTCGGAACCATACAATGCACCACGTGGGTATAATAATGACGGTTATAACAATTCCCGGTCGTGGGGATATAAAGACCATGCTATTGAAGCGTTAAGCAATTGGGTTGCGAAGACGCTGCCGCTGAACGAACAGGAGAGCGCCGATGGCGAGCGGCCGATCCAGCCGGTTAGGATTGCGCATCATCATAATGGAAACTGCGGCGAGCTCCAGGATCTGACGGTAGCGGCTGCGCGAACCGCGTTAATACCCGCCGCCGGCGTCATGCTCTGGGGTGAGGATCATGTTTGGAGCGAGTTCTACGAGCGCGGGTGGCACCAATGGGACAATTACTGGAGTGATGGCGGGTCGGTGGTGGATAATTTTATGAATTATTGGGTGGGCTGGGGCCAACGCGGCGGCTCGGGGGTCACAAAATGGCACGGTGATGATTATATCTCTGATGTGACGGATAGTTATGTTCCGGAAGAGGATCTTTCTATTTTAACGGTCCATGTCACTGATCGTAATGGTTACGCGGTGGATGGTGCGCGGGTCATGGTGGGCAGCCATTGGACCACCGAGCAAATGTCGGGATACCAAGTTTCGCTGCCGTTCCCAAGTATCTGGAATTATACGGATAACGATGGTGTATGCATATTCAAAGTGGCAACCCAGGAGGGGCGGCCCGAGGGAAATAAGAATTTTTCATTCAAGATCATCAGCAAGGTCGGCAACGCCGAGCAAGGAAAAACCGAACTGGAACACGGCCAAGATTACGAGTTCTGGTTTTCATTGGACGGTATGGTACCGGAGACGGGTATTTATTCTAATGACCTTGAGATACCACCTGGGAAGGACAGGTTCAAGTTAGAGGTTAGCTATGAAATAACCGGTGCTTACCAATTACCACCAAACCCAATGGTGTTTAATTATCACGAGCAACCGATTACTACGGCACACTATGTCTCTTCATTTATATGCAACGAGACCCATTATAACAGCTATTTAGAAGGCTCAGGATATATCTACGAGTGCTACCA
>CBFDAW010000011.1:0-14250 GCA_965602865.1 uncultured Thermoplasmata archaeon | reverse complement strand
TAACAACAACATTAAAATTTATATAATTTTCTATTTTTCTTTTTAGTATTTACTTTGGATTTGGTAGTAATAGTAGTATTTCCTTATACGACCTTACCACCTGCATTATTTATCATCTCAAAACCGAATTAATAAATAAACATCTAAAATCAATCTCTGAATTATACCCCCAATCCGAACTAGAAGTCATTACAATATTCCTCGAAGACCTCCCCAACGACATCTTCCAAATTTATATGAAATCAAAAGAATATATATTCACAGATTGATGTGTTTCGTTTGAGAAACCAAAATCGCCCCCACATAATTTTACAAATCACAATAAATAATCGTTAATGGATGGGTGAACATGGTTGGGTAATATGCAATGGAAAAATTTCTCCAGGGGATCATGTTACAATCAAAAATACTAATTTATCTTTCAATCCAATTTCCGCTTTAGTTCTAAAAAAGTTACTCCATCGATCTCGTTATTAATTAATTTTACAAGCAATTGCTTTAGAATCTCAATGCGTAGTTGTTTATTGTCTATATATTCATAGGAGACTTTATTTCCATTCGGGATCTTTCGCACCATACATAATGACATTAATTTCTTCAGGTTATTGCTTAAGGTTATTCGATTTATGCTTGTACGTTTGGCTAATTCTTTTTGATTAATCTTGGGATACTTTTTTATTACCGATATAATGCGCTCTTGATAATTTGTCAATTTGTATGTTTGAAAGGTATTTGTATTCTCAGGATTATTTAACTCATTTATTTGATCCAACTTTGGATAATAATTCCGTTTACCGGATTCAAAACCAAAAAAAATCTTTTTATTCTTTTCCAGATAGTCCAAATGATACCTGAGTGTACTCTCATTTAGGTTGAATATCGTTTTCAATACGATAAAAGAAACACCCGGATTTGCAGTAATATGGTCATAGATCAATCTACGGGTTTTATTTTCTAATATCGTCTCAGATTTTTCCATTAGCCTCCACCTTTTTCTGAAAACGAATTAATTGGGGTATTGATATCATTTATCAATTAGTTATCCCTTTTTCCTAACATGTTTATTTTTTCTATCGTTAAATATTAACTTAACTCCTCTTCCTCTATCGATCTATATATTTCTTCTGAAAGCTCTCCCTTTTGGTATTTCGCTTCAATTATTTCAAGAAGTTCAGCTCCAGATAGTTCATTTGCTTCTGTTTTGTCCCCCTGGATTGTCTTATCGCGTAATTGCCTGATGTAGTCATCTGAATCAAACGGTTTCGGAATACGTTTATTTTTATTCTTATTATTTATTATAATTGAGGTGAGTATTCCTATGATTAATATTATGATAAATATAATAATAATAACCATAAGATAAATATTTTCTGATGCTCCATCTGAACTTTTGACATCTTTATGTCTATTCGGGTCATTTGGGAACTCATCCAGCTCTAAACCTGTCGTCGAATCCTCTGGACCCATCCCAACATTCCAGTAATCAGGATAATTATCACCATCTGAATCAACACTAGCAGCGGGATCATTGGGAAACGCATCAAGTTCATCAAGGACGCCATCGCCGTCTGTGTCGATTGTTGGCTCGATATCTGTAACATGGACTATACAAGTATCCTTAGCCGTAAATGTACCATCTGATACTGTTAGAGTTACTGTATAATTCCCTGGGTGATTATAAGAATGAGTGGTTTTGTCTAAATTCAATCCACTTGTGCTGGTTTCGCCACCAAAAGACCATACAAAAGCCAGAACATTCCCCTCAGGATCGTAAGACCCGCTGCCATCGAAATATACACTTTGATTTACGAAAACATCTTGATCGGGTCCGGCATCTACATGGGGAACTCGGTTTTTTACCATTATTGATAAAACAGTTGAATTAATTTCGGAATCTGAATCCTTCACTCTTAGCTCAACAAAATACTCTTGGGGGCCTTTGGTATACTTGTGCTTTACAACCGGATCTGTTATCCAACCGGAATCGGTCCCATCGTCAAAATCAAAGTAATATTCAAGTTCTACTCCATCCAAATCATACGAACCTGAAGCATTGAAAATCACTTCATCTGATACATAAATATCTGAATCTTCGATTATTAATGAAGGTACTGGTTTTCTATTCTTTATTAAAATCTCAGCACTCGAAATACCATTACTCATTGCATCATAATTATCTTTTACATTTAATGTAATAATATATTTTTTCGTACCATCCATATATTGGTGCGATACCGAGGATGTAGTAACCCAACCACTGTTGTTGCCGTCGCCAAAATCAAAGTAATATGTACCAATTTGTCCATCTGAATCGGTGGATAACTCACCACTGCATATAATATCAGAATAAGTGAATGCTTCTTTTGAATTCACGGTTAGTTCTGGGATTGGCACGTTATTTATCGTTATATTTAACTCGGCTCCATTTGTGCTAATCGCACCGTCATCATCGCGGACCTTGAGTTTAACACAATATATTTTCATTCGATCCGCATATTTATGACTAATAACAGGCGTTTGAACCCAACCAGAATTGCTACCATCGCCAAGTTCGAAATAATAGTCAGTAACTATTCCGTCAAGGTCTGACGAACCTGTAGCATTGATAAATACTTCTTTTGTTTTTACATTCTTGGAATCTACTTTAGATTTTGCTATAGGCGGACGATTAAGAACTTGAACCAGTATTTTATGCGTATCAGAAAAGTCCAGATTGTCAAATACTGTTAAGCTTACTGAATAATTTCCATCGTCGATATATGTATGCGGGACGAGCCCACCGTAGCCTACTCCACCATCGCCAAAGTTCCAGGTATAATTTATTATGGTTCCGTCAGGGTCGAAGGACCCGGTGCCGTTAAAGATTATTTCTTCATACGTGTTGACCACCAGATCAGACCCCGCAAATGCAACCGGTAGTTCGTTAATTCTAACGATCGATACTATTCCATTTGTCTTGGTGACCTCTGGGACACTCGGGAAGTATACCGTGCCATAGTTGAGTATTGCCGAGCCAGGGGCAACATCGGCTCGGACTTTAACACTAAATTCGGCGTGCCCTCCACATCCCGACCCAACCTCGCCAGCGAACCAAGTGAGGGTCCGAACTGCCGGGTCATAGATGCCAGTCGTGGTAATTATCGAGCCGTCCTGGGAGCTAACCACGGGGCCGATCTTCAAAGTGGAGGCGTCTAAATATTTGCTTAAAGTATCGGTGAAATATACACCATAGGCTATCCCGGAACCTATGTTTTCATACTCTATCTTGTAATTCAATCTCTGCCCGGGAGTTACATTACCCTCAGGACCGGATTTCATATTCGGGTCAATGGCAAGTGTCAAGAAAATGCTCCAGGTGGATGATGCAAGAGTTACATTTTTTATATAATCTCTAATGTAAGCAGTACAATTTACATTGGTCCCTAATGTCAAACCCCACTTTATTTTGCATTTAGTGTTTAATAGATTTTTACTTTTAGCTGAGATATTTAGCTTCCAGGTCACGGTATGAGTAATGTTATTATAAGCTCCGGAATGTGTATTGTTTAAATAGGTAACATTAGTTGAAAGTACTAGAACTATCTCGGTGTTATACGCATTTTTCAACCCAAAATTATTGTATTCAATAAAATAGTAAATTTTTTGCCCTGGGCTTGCTAGCCTGGGACCCCAAACATCCACTTTTACGCTCGGAGCTGGCTTAGAGCCAAGATCTACTCTTAGGATAGTAATCGATAAAGTTCTTTTAATTCCGGTTTCGTTCAATATTCCGAACACAATACCCCATAGCGGCTTGGTGAAGAATCCGGTCAAGTTCACGAGGTTTGGTGAAATCGTTCTATCATAGGTCCAGCCTAAGCCAGAACCCCACGCTGAAACATAAGATATTGTGGAAAATCCGAAACCATAATACTGGTGCGATTTGGTATTTATTCTAATATGCGTTAAAACGACACTTAATGATTTGTTATAATATCCGGTTGCATTTCCTTTGAATAATGCTTGTAAAATATAGATCTCTGCTGAAGTTTTCAATGACTTTTGATAGCTCATGGTTCCATTTAGAGTAAGTTGTGCAAATGTTATATCCGAACCTAGTTTGTAGATTGTACTGGTCGAATTGAACATGTCGTAAGTACCACTTCCTAGGCTCGACTCGATCAGATAGCCATCCGTTATACCCCAAAGACCGCCAAATACTGTGCCCTTCAGATAATATTTTCTTTCGCCGGTCTTATTGAACAGCATCCCCCGCCAAGTACCATAATAATATTTACCTTCGATGGTCGCTTTCCAATTACCTTTGAAAAACCCGGAACCCGCAAAAGAACCGGAAGTTATTATTACAAGTTCTAAATCTGTGAAATTGATCGACCCGTTAAAGTCACCGGTAATTGATACATTCAATGTCGCGTTTTGAGTCATGATTGATACAGTTTTATTAGTTGAGTTTGAATATGTTTCTACCATATTCACCTTTGTTGACGACGGTATTATTTGATAATATGAAGTTGGTTTCATAAGTGGGTAAAGATCCTTTTCTGTACCAATACCTATATAATAAGGCGAATCACCGATACCGTCACTATTATTATCGTAACCAGTATAATCATCCCAGTAATTACCTAAATAATTCGTGAAATTCGTATTATTATATAGATAAACAATTTTTATTGGGGAATTCCAAGTTCGCAACGAAGATTCGCCAAGCACATGTTTGCTGTTATTAATAAAATCATTGAGATAAAAGATTTGACCTTTGTTGATTGATTCAAAATTAGTACCATTTTCATGACCGATGATTCTATTGAACTTTATTATATTATTATCAGAGTGATAAAGTTTTATTCCATTTTTATAGTTATTAATTATTGTGTTCCCAGAGAATAGGTTATTATTGCATGCATAAACTATTACCAAACCTGCAGTATCATACCAGGTAATGCTTTTATTTAAATAATTATCATGGATCGAATTATTGATAGCGATGTTACTGGTAGACGTATATCTTAACATTAGCCCCGACCCGGAATTAAAGGAAATAATATTATCTCTGATAATGTTGTTCGTTGCGGTCAGGAGAATTATGCCAGAAAATCCGTTGGATGATGCATTATTGCCAATAATCGAGCAATTATTTGCATTATATACTTTTATCCCACCGTCCAAGCGTGCGTTTCCACAGTTTTTTACGGTAAATCCTTTTATTAATACTCGATTTGCGTTAACCTGAATTACATCCTTGGTTCCCTTTCCATCGACCGTTGTATTGCTGCGGTCCTCACCGATTAGATTTAATGTCTTGTTTATATGAATATGTTCGAAATAAGTCCCTGAGTAGACAAACACAGTATCTCCGTAGCTTGCTTTATCAATTGCCGATTGAATCGTAGTGTGGTTACCCACCCCAGAGCCACCTACATAATATGTGGTCGCTTTTACACTTTCATTTTCAAAAATAAAGATACCAAAAAATCCACTTAGTACGAGCATACTAAGAATTACTATGGTAATAATTTTTATTTTCATATTATTTGCCTCCGACTAGGATATATATAAAATTAAAAGTACCTCTAATTTATTTTCAAAATCCCTAATCCCATCGTGCAAATATATATTGTCTGGCATAATTGAGTTACATAACTGGATGATAATCATATATATACTTTCTGACAGTTCGTTTTACCTTCATACTTTATTCAACAGGGACTAACCCTCAAAAAATCCCTCAACAGCCACATCGGCACCCTACAATAAACTTTCAGCTATCCCACGGCTAATTTGAGTTGATATTCTTGAAAGCTATATATTATCATAGAAATGCAAAAGGTGGATTTCATATTTTGAAATAAAATTTGAAAATGAGATTAAGGATTTTTATACTAGTTGTGACATAATAGTAGTATAAAATGAATCACGAAGAGAGGTGATAGGATGAAAGGTAGAGTTTTTTTAGTGCACTGGAAATCCTCGGAAACCTACAAATATGCAAAAGACCTAAAAAATGAAGGTTGGGTTGTAGACACCGAGTCACAAAATGTCATGCGTGCATTTGAGCGCATCAAAAGAAATAAACCAGATGCCGTGGTAATTAATCTTAACCGCTCACCTAAACTTGGTCGTGAAGTGGGTTTCACGCTGAAAGCAATAAAGATGACAACTCACCTACCGGTCGTATTTGTAGGTGGTCACATTACAGCCCAGAAAAATACACGTAAGATGGTGCCGAACGCAATCTTTTCTACCAAGAAAGAATTATATAAAACATTAGATAGATACTCAAAAGAAAAAGAATAGAGATATCAATCTCAAACCACCATCATCCCTACCATTGTCAATGATTTAGTGTGGGCGGGCGCACCCTCAAAGATATATAAGTTTTATTTGACATAACCGCCCAATTTCAAGCTCTTATTACAATAAAGATGCAGGAATATAAAAGATAACTGAATTTTTCTGTTCTTGCCTTTCGATGGTTTCGTAATTTGCTATTACTGTAATTTTTGAGTAAAATCAAATTTATTTTGAATATAATATTCATGTAACTTTGGATCCTTAGCTAATAGGAATTCTTGGAAAGAAAAGGGGTAGAGTTCGAAAAAGACTGCACGCCCAACAAGAGCTCCACAAATATTCCTGATATATTACCTTTAGTCGGGATCCCGCGTTCTCTAAATATTGAACTTCATCAAGAAGAAACAGGTGAGGATTATTATCGATTATCTTCCCCTCAATATAATCTTTAAAATTCTTCTCAAATTTTAATCGTTCAATCTCGAACTAATCCACCGCTGTTTCCTAAAACTCGGCTACTACAAATTCATGTCATCCTGGCTCGATACTAACCCAGTAGTTTCAATTCTGGTCGAACTATACACCAACACCTGTCTTTGTGTAACCATCGAACCATTTAACTTATGCAACCCCTTGACCAAACTATATATTAGTCTCGTTAGCAATGTAAAAAGGAAGAGCCGATTTCTATGTGGATGACTGACTAGCAACTGATTCCCGTCCTCGTCCCTTCAAGTATCCTTTTGTACGTCAGTTCTATCAATAGTTCTCAATTATATCATGAAAGTTCTTATATGTTTTTATAGCCTGTTCCAGCATGAACTGATAATATGTTTTCATATTCTTTCCAGTCAACCCTTTGGATATCGAGTTGAAATACGCCCTGGAATTCCCGGAATATATGATGATCGGGAAATACTTTTGGCTCATAAGGATCTTGTTCATTATTAACCGCCCAGTCCTACCATTCCCATCCAGGAACGGATGGATGTGCTCATAAGAAAGGTGAAAATCCATTGCTAGTTTCAAAGGATGTGTTTGCCGTTTATTCTTTTTATATCGATTTAGAAGGTCAATGAGCCTGGGTATTACCATATTGGAAGGAACGGTTTCCATATTGTTCACGACGTTGTTCACGGTCTTGAAACCCCGCGGGTACGGTTCTCGGTTTTGCATTAACAGATCTTGTGTGAGAATGTAATACAGCTTTTTGATCGAACCAATATTGAATTTAAACCCTTTCTGTATGTATTTCATAGCGTTGATAGAATTATAGACCTCCAGAACCTCGTTTGCGTTCTGATATCTACTATTTCCGGATTCTATGATTCTTTTTACTTCCTCGGCAGGAATCCTTGAACCTTCGATATTATTGGAATTGAATATGAACTCCTTGGCGAATTCAGTCAAAATAGCTTCCTCGACATCCTTCACTTCCATTAGGTTGTTTATCTTTATGGACATCAATTCAATATCGAAAATAAGCTTGTCATTATACGCGATTTCAAGTTTCTCGATCAAGGGTCGTCTAAGCTCGAATTCCTTCCTGGAGATGGAGTCTAGGTTCCGCCTCAAGAAATCTCTCGAATCCAAGGTCGATATGTTCTTTCCGATATGTTCGTGTATCCTGAAGCGTTGACCCATTAGACTAAATTTCTTGACGAATGAAACATATTCTGTATGGTTCACTTTCTTGATCTCCAAATATGACATTGTATACCAATAAGGTTGTAATCCTTAATTAATTTTTACCCCACAGGCAGGAAAAACTAGAGAATTATTTACTTGTTTGGCAGAACCTTCGTTCAGTGTAATGTGGATTCCTTTAAGGCCTTTTTGCATAAACTATTTTTGAAATGCAAAAGGTTTTATAATATTACAGGCTACTGATGGGTCATCGCATCTAACTCAGGTGAAAGAGCACTTGATCGTTTTTTCGAACACTTCGCTTTTTCAATTGCAGGTGCTCTAAAAACCAGAGGTAAATAAATGAACACATTCAAAGATTTTGGCCTAAACGATAGTTTATTTGAATCAATAAATAGGTTGGGTTTTACACAACCAACAAAGATACAAAACGATTCGATACCACTAATACTACAAGGTAAAGATGTCATAGGTGAATCCGAAACCGGATCGGGAAAGACACTGGCTTTCGGTTGTGGGATTGTTGATCAAGTCACCAGACGAGGTGGGATACAGGCAGTAATCCTCACACCCACTCGGGAGCTAGCCGAACAGGTGAAGGATTCAATCAAAGAACTAATCTTCAAACCCAGGTTGAATATATTTGCTATCTATGGTGGGGTATCGATTCATAATCAGATCAAGAGCCTCAAGCGTGCAAATGTAGTGGTGGCAACACCAGGGAGGATGCTGGATCACATTCAACGTGGCACCATTGACCTCAGTGAGGTCAAGATACTCGTGATGGATGAAGCCGATAGAATGTTCGACATGGGATTCGTTTGCGATGTCGAAAAGATAATTAGTAAATGTCCCAAGCAGCGGCAAACCATGTTCTTCTCTGCCACCATTTCACCGGAGGTCAAGAACCTAGCTCACAAGCATATGGTGGATCCTGAGATCGTTTTAGCGGGCAATATCGTGGACCCTGAAAAGCTCAAGCAGGTCACGATCCGTGTTTCCAAAAACAAAAAATTCTCGCTTCTTACACATCTTCTCAAACAGGAGGATAAACATCTGGTGATGGTTTTTTGCAATACGCGGAACATATCAGATTTTGTGGATAAGAACCTGTGTTCCAACGGTATCAATGCCGCGGCAATCCATGGTGGGCTCACACAAAGCAAGCGGTTAAAAACAATTGATCGGTTCAACTCATCCGAGGTGAATGTACTTGTCTGCACCGATGTGGCTTCCCGTGGCTTGCATATTAAAAATGTTTCCCATGTGATCAACTACGATCTTCCACGGGATCCAAATGACTATATTCACAGGATCGGAAGGACAGCTAGGGTGGGTGAATCTGGCAAAGTGATCAACCTTCTGACTGATTTTGACAGAGATGCGCTGTCAAGGATAAAGAAGAAAAACAAGACCTTCAATATCGAAAACCTGGAACTGACCGAGTTTAACGATGCATCCATCTCCAAGTCAAAACGTGATGTTGGCCGTGGAAAGAAGAACCACAACCGAAGAAATCACTCCCGCCGGAACCGGTGGGGAAATAACGACCATGGCAAGAATTTTCAAAGAAAGAACAAGCATAAGAATACATATAAGAAAAACAATAAGAAGGGCAACTTCCAATACAAACAAACGTGGAGCCAGGTAAGACAGAAGTGATTTTATCATAACGGCTGGCGGCCAGGCGAAATTCCCGAGATCAGTAACTCAGCGATTTTGAGGAAATTTGTGCGAAGGGACTGCAAGGAGCGAAGACGTATACCCGCCTGTTATACACCCCAAAGGACCGGAGCGAAATGTAAGTGAGCAAAGAAGTCCCAAGAATGCCTATTTTCTAATAAGGCTATTAATAAGGTTTACTACTTCTATGTATTGTTTATCTTTTATCATACAGAATTTTTTATGAATTTGTGCTTTACTTGCTGTAAAAATCATGTTTGCACGGATATAACTATCAATTTGAAGGCTTCCGCCAATAGTATTATTTTGCTTGATCTCAACACTATATTTATCTTTCCGAATTTTCTTAGAGGTGATTTGACATAAAAGGATGTCTTCACCCATTTCATCGGATATGACAAGACAGGGGCGAAGTTTCCTATGACTTAAATCAGAGTATGGAAAAGGAAATAATACTATATCTCCTTTTGTAAATGCGCCCACGCTTCATCCTCCTCAGGTGAAAGCCAGGATCGAGCTAGTGACTCTTCACTCGCCAAATAAGAGGAAAAACCTCCAAAAACTTCAATCTCTCCTTCAAACAATCTTTCTCTTATAAGTTCTCTAATAAAATCCTGTAAAGTATCAAATCCATGAGTTTCTGAATATATCTTTGCAGATGAATATACCCTATCAGACAATTTAAGACTTATTTGCGTACCCATAAATACAGATATGTATTAATTAGTATTTGAATTTGTCGAATAGGAGTTCTTGGGATTGCGTTTAACTATAATAAGTTAAATTAAAAATATTTCCACCAAAACCCAAAAACTAATCCGGAGCAAAAAAACCGTTGAGATCTTTCAAATAGAACCCGGAGAGTTCTATTAATTCTCAATTAATTTAAACCTTCCCGGGCGGGGTTCATAGATTATATCCAGATCTTTCAGCTTTTCTAAATATTCATCGTATTTTGTTACGGATAATGTGCAGGCGTGTAATAATTGTTGAAACTCCTCCGCGGTAAATTCACCCAGTTCATGACACAGCTCGGTGACGATGTTGGTTAGAAAGTCTATTGAATTCTTTGGCGGCTTATATTTCATTGCTATTCTTTTAAACGGGTCCAGGTGCTCATAAACAGACTTGGAATCATCCTTTTCACTTTCGTTTGAACCGGAATGTTTTGGGTCTATTATTGTTGTTCCGAAATCGGGATACTGAGAATTAAACCGCCCCTCTTGGCGGCTTTGGAACTCTTGGTTGAGTTTGGAGATGATCGCCGTGAGGTCTTTTTCCGAATTACGCTTATATTTTATTCTATCTGGCATTACCTTTAACTTTGTATTACAGTGCGGACAGCTGTGCGTTTTGGATTGCAAACTAACACCCATTGCTAAATGACATTTATTACACAAAAGTACGCCAAATTTCATCTGATATCAACACCTATGTTTTTTATCATATAATATCGCTAAATATGCTGACATATTAATGTCTACCTCTGAAATACAAAGTTTGAATTTCAACGAATATTAATGAAATAGCTAATTAATAATAACAAAGGTTATTAATTATTTCTATATTATCCGGTGGTAAGTTAAAGGTGGTTAGATAATAAAAGCGTTGGATTTCAATATATTTGTTATGACCTAGAGCTTGCCAAGAGGAATTATATAATGTCAACTGAATTCATTCAAATTTTGGATATATTATCGGGTGACTATACCGAAAAAGAAGTAAATGTCCGCGGCTGGATTTATCGCACCAGGAGTAGTGGTAAAATTGTATTTGCCACGATCCGTGACTCTTCGGGCGTGATCCAGATTATCGTAGAAAAAGAAACTGTTCCCGGTGCCAGTTTCCAGGCGGCTAAAAAAGCGCTGGTCGAATCTTCGATTATGATTAAAGGTAAAGTGCGCAAAGATGCGCGCGCGCCCGGTGGCTTTGAAATTGGTGTTTCGGACTTCCAGGTGATACACTATGCCGAGAAATACCCGATCACCCGCGACCAATCCGAGGAATTCTTACGCGAGAACCGGCACCTTTGGCTGCGGTCGCAACGAATTACCGCCATTATGAAGGTACGCTCGACTATTACCGGCGCAATACATAAATTCTTCAGAGATCGAGGTTATTATGAATTCACACCACCCATCCTTACCCCCAGTGCATGCGAGGGCGGCGCCACTCTTTTTGAGGTGAAATATTTCGAATCAAAAACCTACCTCACCCAAAGCTGGCAGCTATATGCTGAAGCGGCGATCTTTGCTCTCGAAAAGATCTATGACGTCTCGCCCACCTTCAGAGCTGAAAGATCCAAAACCTCCAGGCATCTGACCGAGTTTTGGATGGCAGAGATGGAGGTTGCGTGGTTGGGGTATCGAGAATGCTCGGAGATCGGTAAAGAAGAGATCAAATTCATAATTAGTGAAGTTGTAAAGCATAACAAAAAAGACCTGGAACATCTTGGCAGCGATGTGAAAAAATTAGAAAATATTATCGCCTCACCCTGGCCTACTATCACATACACTGAAGCCCTGGACATTCTTGCAAAAAAATCCGGTATTGAAATCCCGTGGGGTAAGGACCTGCGCACCATAGAAGAAGATGAACTAACGAAACATTTTGAGACGCCTGTAGTGGTTATCCAGTACCCGAAATCTATCATGGCGTTCTATAAACCGGTAGAAGATAGTGCAACCGCGCCAGCTCCGGTTGCCAAATGTTTTGACATGATAGCCTCCGAGGGCTACGGTGAGATTATTGGCGGTTCGGAAAGGGATACGGATATTAACACCTTGATAGACTCCTTGAAAAAAGAAGGCGAGAACATATCCAATTATGAATGGTATTTGGACCTACGGCGCTATGGCTCGATCAAACACTCCGGCTACGGCGTCGGCGTGGAGCGATTGGTAAGTTGGCTTTGTCATCTGGATAATATTAAAGATTCGATTCCGTTCCCCAGAACACTAACTCGATTCACTCCATAAATCTGAAGAGCCCAATATAAATCGAACTTAGACAGATTTTAAATATTATTAAAGTATATACAAATAATAGATATGAGGACCCTTGTTTTATGTGTGGATCGAGACGATGATTTGGGAGTGAAAGCAGGTGTTACCAGCCCGGTAATTGGCAGAAAGGATAATCTGAGGGCTGCCATATCTTTAGGATTAAAAGACCCCGAGGACTCGGATACGAATTCTATCTTTTCTGCATTAAAGATCTACGACCAATATTCTGATAACAACCAGGATGTAGAGATTGCCACATTATGCGGAAATAAAATGGTTGGTACGAAATCAGATTCCATAATCGCCTTCCAGCTGGAAACCGTGCTTCAATCGGTCAAACCCGATAATGTAGTAATGGTTTCCGACGGCGCCGAAGATGAGTTTATTCTACCGATCATTGCCTCGCGCGTTAAGATCGATTCCATCAATCGTGTGATCATTAGACAACAGAAGAATATCGAAGGTACTTTATACTTTATAACCAAAGCATTCCAAGATGAAAAAATTAGGAAGAATATTTTAATCCCCTTAGCCTTATTATTAACTATTTGGGGCGTGTTTTTAGTATTCAGCATAATTGAATATGCAATAGGTGCAACACTTATTGCTCTTGGGTTATATATTTTGGTCAAAGCGCTTCATTTAGAAGAACCGGCGATTCGTATTGGTAAAGATATCAGAGATGCTCTGCAGACCGGTAAGTACGTACTTGTTACAACAACATTGATTTCTATTGGTATCCTGGCAATTGGATTTCATGGGGGGGCCAAATATGCATCTTCAAAGGAAGCGTCACAGTTACTGACATACATTCTATTGTTTCTTGAAAAATGTTTCATTTATATCATCGCCGCGATCTTGATCTATATCCTGGGTAAAACCCTGGATACTTATTTGCGCACAGGCGTTATATTACGCTCCTCAGTATCCATTATTATCTCGGTATTTGCTATCTGGTTCATATTCTTAGCTATAAATCATATATTGCAGTATTTCTTTAATATGATAAATGATTTCGATTTTTCTCGATTTTTAATAAATATAACCTTGGGTGGTTTTATTGGTTTTATATCAATAGAGATTTACCATTATGTTAAGGTAAATTATCCCGAGACACCACCCCAAGAGCCAGTGTAGGTTATTGTGAATAATTATAATTAGATAATTTGATGAAGTATTATCGTGGGGTTCGATTAAACATTGATCGGTCACTATAATATTATGATGAGTATAATCGTTGGTGTGAGGGTTTGGGAGTGTGAGGGTTTGGGAGTGTGAGGGTTTGGGAGTGCGAGGGTGTGGGAGTGCGAGGGTGTGGGAGTGTGAGGGTTCGTTCGGATTATTCCTCACTCGTCATATTATCACCTTTCGAGATCGGGTGCTGAATTATTTTTACTGACATAGGAGCGGGTGCGGATTTATATTTGTTTAATCAGGTCGGGGTTAACAGCTATGATCAAGTACACGAGCCTAAACCAACGAAATATAATCAGAGCCTAATAAGCGGAAATTAAGTAGAGCCTAACGAAGTGGGTTCCGAACCCGAGTATAACGGAGTGATATATCAAATTATAGTTGAGAACCTAATATAATATACTTTTAATCTTCTCATCTAGGAAAT
>CBFDAW010000010.1:0-14272 GCA_965602865.1 uncultured Thermoplasmata archaeon | reverse complement strand
TATGTATTTTACACAATTTTTCAGCTTCCGGGACCATATCCTCAGCCTTTTCACTGACGACTTCGGCACTCACTGGGCCGTCCACGATATTACAGATCTCCTTCACGACTTGTGCAAAATCGCGACCCTCTTTTGCAATCAGTGTCGGATTCGTAGTGACGCCGTCTAAAATTCCATACGAGTTAATTTCTCGGATTTGTTCAACATTAGCGGTATCCAGAAATATTTTCATGGAGTTCCTCCCCTGAGTTTTTTTTGATTCGAATTAATCCTTACGTTTTAATACATGATGTACGGCCTTAATAATATTTTCAACTGTGAGCCCAAATTTCTCCATCAATTCATTAGAGCCCCCGCTCTCGCCAAACACATCAGGAATTCCGAGGGCTTTCATTGGCACATGCGCGTTCTCCGCCAAAGCATGAGCGACCTGGCTACCGAGCCCGCCCATTATACTATGTTCTTCCGCGGTGACCACGCCGCCGGTCTTATGCGAGGCTTTGTTTAACACTTCAATATCCAGTGGTTTTACAGTACTAATATTGATTACTTGTGCTGAGATCTTGTCTTTTGCTAACAAATCAGCGGCAATTAGGCATCTTGAAAGCATTACACCTGTACCTATTAATGTAATATCCTCACCATCGCGCAATATCTTGGCTTTACCAATTTTGAAATTTTCATCCAGATCAGACCCGGTAATAGTTGGCACATCCGCCCGCCCCATCCTTAAATAAACCGGGCCGCTATTTTCCGGTTCTGCGATCTCCCAAATGGCACGATAAGTTTCCGGGGCATCAGCAGGGATTAGTACCGTCATATTCGGCAGTGCACTCATGATCGCAATATCTTCCACAATCTGATGAGTGGCGCCATCACCACCGACCGTGATACCCGCATGAGTAGCTATAATCTTGACATTTACTTTTGGATACGCAATGGACTGCCGGATCTGATCATATACCCTACCCGTCCCGAACGCCGCAAATGTGCTTGCGAAAGCTACTTTACCGGTTGTCGCCAAACCTGCAGCAATACTCATCATATTTGCTTCAGCAATGCCCACATTAAAATGTCGTTCCGGGAACTTTTTTTCAAATCCATCCGTTTTTACTGATGACGCCAAGTCAGCGGTCAGGGCTACTATGTCCTGTCGCTGGAGACCAAGTTCGACTAATGCGCGTGACCAGTATGAACGCTGGCTTTCGAGCTGCCAGCGGGATGATATTGGGTTATTTGCACTCATCCGCAGTTCCCTCCAGCTCGTGCATTGCCTGTTTATATTCCTCATCATTTGGTGCTTTACCATGGAATCCCACGGCACCTTCCATAAAACTTACGCCTTTACCCTTAATTGTATGTGCGATGATCACCGTGGGTTTTCCTTCGATCTTCCGGGCATCATCAATTGCATGGATTATCTCCTTCATATTGTGTCCATCAATCTCAATTACATGCCAACCAAATGATTTCCATTTAAAACCAATTGGCTCGGTATTCATGATCTGCAGCGTTGGTCCATCAAGCTGCAAGCCGTTCGCGTCTACAAATACCGTTAAATTGTCAACTTTGAAATGCGCAGCAGCCATGGCACCTTCCCAGATTTGACCGCAGTTCATCTCACCATCACCAATCATTACATATATTCTATTAAATCTTCTATCCAAGCGTGCACCCAGTGCCATGCCAATGCCCATGGATAACCCCTGACCTTCCGAGCCGGTGCTCGCCTCAATGCCGGGTGTGCGCTTTGCATCCGGGTGGCCCTGGAGCATATGACCCAACTCACGGAGATGGATCAATTCCTTTACATCAAAGTACCCCGCCTGGGCTAAAGTAGCGTACAGTGCCGGTGCTGCATGGCCTTTGCTCAATATGAACCGATCCCTATCTTCCCATGTTGGGTCCTCAGGGTGATGAGTCATTGAATGGAAATATAATGCAGTTAGAATATCCGTAGCAGACAGAGACCCCCCAGGATGACCCGAACCCGCCTTATGCGTCATCTTGATCACCCATTTTCTTGTCTCACGGGCGATATCCTCGAGTTCCTTTATCTTTTCTAAAAAATCATCCGGGTATGTCTTCTTGTTTACTGCCAAACTTAACCATCCCCCTAAATCTTAGTTCGGTGGTTGTCCATTAGTATGCAGAAATGTTGAATAGTAGTCCCAACACTAGGCAAAACAGGGTAAGTGCATTGTGGTTTATAACTATTTTTATTCACCTAAATTTAACTTTTTTTCTGTGTCAAGGGTTTAAGATATCGTGTTAAGATATGATATGATAAAAAGATTAGAAATAATAGGATTATTGACGGCAGTATCGCGTAAACCGTCTGCAGCTCCAAATTCTCATTTATAAACGCGGGTGTAATAGACAGATAGGAAGTATATACCAACAATAACAAGCTGGTAATTATCAAGGTTAAAATAAAAAACAGGCTCAGGGTTTTTATGAACCGGATTGACATATTATCCATTTGAGTTTCTATATTGGCTCGGTATCTATTATCGGATTCATATTGATCCATCATATCATAAAATCTAATAACATTTTCTTGTAACCGAATAGTACCATCTGAAACTTCGATATAAAGTAACGTTACGCTTCCCAGCAACACCATCATTGGCAAACCGGTTCCGGAATCGATACCTAACATCATGAGAATGAAGATTAGTGGTATCGATGCAACTATTAGATTCCTGTTACCTGCAAATATCGCATATGTACCTACTATCACGATGAAGATATTCAATAGATCTATTAAGGCTATTACTCCTCGGGCAAAAATTAATTCTACTATAACCTCAAGAACAATAAAAATGCCTATAGCCAACAAAAAGAACAACGTTAAATAAGTCTTGAACCTGGTGTTTCGGGTTTTATTATCTTTTGGTAGTGCCTTCAACTGTTTGAATTCAAAATCCATATATCTGAATAACAGCCCAATGAACAGCCCGATCAGGCTGATACCCAGTAATGCGTTTATGTTATTACCTAGCATCTCCACCAGCCCCGGGTGCAAAGTCGAAAGGTTCACTATAGTATTTAATTCCACTAGAATCACTAATAATACAACCGAACACAGCTTCAGAACACTTAGAGTGGGAATCTCGGGAAATATCCCAAAGTGGTCTAATACATTAAGTCTCGCCTCTGGTTCCGACGAGGAGGATCGAGTATATTCGTTGAGTTCCGATTCTACCAATGATTCACCTCAAAATCTCTTTAGAAGCACTATTGACTATTTCTTCAATACTATCATCTGGCATACATTCTATCACATCTGCCCCAAGTCCACGAAGCTGCGATAAATAATTCTGGCGGCTTCCACGGATAAGGTCGATTTTCTCGCGAGGACCTGTATATGATGCGGATTTAATCTCAAAATCGATTGCTGAAGGGGTAATGATCATGATTTTATGATTATATGCAATAAGCTCCTTCAAGGTGGTCAGAAATGATCGATCGTATTCTAAATTACTGATAATAATAACCGTGGTTTTTGATTTAATAAAAGGTCTTGCATGGTATAATGCAACATTGAACTCAGTCCATCCACGGCCGTAAATACCGGTCAGGAACCGTAGTATATCATCTCTCTGCTGTAGCCCTGGCTTGGGTGGTAAGACCCTAACCCGGTCATTATAGACGACTAATCCTATTTGGTTTCGATTTAAGATCAGGAAATTCCCCACACCCAGTGCCAATTTGACCCCAGTTTCCAGCGAATTGTCCAAGACTGTCCCGATATTCGATATACTGCGTGCATCAAGAAATATTACGGTATCGCAGATATTCTCCTTTTCAAACTCGTTGACCATTAACTCACGCTTTCGCGCAAACACCTTCCAGTTAATCTTTTTAAATGGATCGCCTTTAATATAATCCCGAATGTTATAGAATTCAGTAGAGGTCCCTGGCTGGCGTGAAAGAAGTTCACCGGGAAAATGGATATATCTTTTACTTTGTAACTTAAACTCTTTCAATCCGTGTATCCGTGAATAAACGGAAATGGGTTCTTTCTCACCCATGCGCCGGTCGTCATAGAAAATATTGAAATGGTCGGCGATACGCACCTGTGTCGGACCCACGGAATAATAACCGCGTAATGGAAATCGAAGTCGATATTTCATAGCCTGCACGGAGGATGGATTATAAATATTATTATTAATCCCATCCTTAAGCTCACAATATTCTGGTATTCGATCGTAGACCTCCACGGTACCGTAACCATCACGGTCTTTCTTAATTTTTAAATCTATTTTCAAATCATTATTTTCAAACAACACCGGGTTGGAGATATTACGTTCTAAAGAAACACTGGGTCGTGGCATGATAAGTACTAAAAAGAAAAATGTGAATATAATAACGGCAAGAACTATGAACTGGAAATCGGCAACTAATAATCCAACGAATAAAGAAAAAATCCCGAGAAATATCACCAAACCGCCTTTTCGTGTCCACAACGTTATTTCCCCCTTGGTTCGATATCATGCAACTCCTGCAAAAATTTGTCAATTCGAATATTCTTTTTAGAGGGTGTTGATTTCATCTCCGGGTGTTTTGGGGACCAAGCTACTAACCGTTGGATGATAAATTTATAATAATCGTGATAATTATTATCTGGTAACTTGGGGAAGCGTCGTGAAATAAAATCCCATAGCCCGGTATCGTCAATAAGGTTGAATAATGTTTCACGATCCAGCTCCTTGAATTCTTCGGCTGTGAATCCATACCCGAGCCGAACCTTTTCCAAAATAGTGCTGTAAATCTGCCAATAATCATTTGGTCCAACGTGTGGATAGTTTAAAATGTTCAGATATTCTTTATCCAGTAAATTGATATTTCTCCACTTGCGCTGGGGCTTGATCTTTACACCAACGATGAGCGTACAAGATATTACCAGGATGACAATAATGAATATACTCCAAATCGAACTGGTTAAATATACCGCCCCGGAGTATAATAAGTGTCTTGAATTCTCGAAAGTATTTTGATTAATATGCCTGCTTTCGTCAAAGATAACCTCGCCACCAGTGGGTAAAAATATCCTGAGTAGATCAAGAATAAATTTCGAATTATCCATCATTTTCCAATTATCATTAATGAATAACCCTGGGTCACTGATGATCACCGCCCTACCGTTTGATTCTCCCACCGATATAGAGACGATTACATTATAAGACTTTTTTTCCTCCGCCGGATCACGAACACTGTTTTGATTCTTATCAAGCCAACTATCTTCACTACTCATTGCTATTGCTTGATGTCCCGAGGAATACTGAGATCTATCCACCAATGCTGAGGGCTCGTTCAAAATTAGGTTATATCGTAAGTAATTTATTGAGGCGTTCACGGTGACAAATTTTGTGTTCTTAATATAATTTGGATCAAATAGCCGGTTATTATCGAATTTTATATCGCCAATGCCTATCCCACCCGAGTTTTCCCATAATGAGTTCCCGTGCCCGAAATCGTCAGCAATGATAATGTTCCCACCTTCGTGCACGAAGTCCCAAATTGCCCTGGAATCGTCAGTAGAGTACGGTCTTTCCACGCCTACGGCAATATAGACCATGTTCTGATGTTCTTCACTTTTATATTTTGATAAAATGGTAGGCGTCGAGATGATCGAGGATACTTTAAAGCCCCGCTCTTGGATGTCAAATCGGCACTCAGAGAGATCACTCCAGTTATCCGAATATATTGATAGTTGCGGTCTGCTTGGGGTGGTTAGGTAGACCGAGTATATACTGTAGAAAAGTAAAATGAAGATAATAACGACCACTGGGATAAATGCCCAATTTTCTCGTCGGGTCAACAATGATTTAAATGCATTTCTTCGCCATAAACCCAAATCAACACCTGGTCAATAAATTAAAATTATTTAAATGGGAAATTTGTATAATTATAAAAGTATGCACATGATCCCCTCATTTAGTTGGTTGTGGCAAGTGAGCCCTTATAATCCACACCGAGATCCCCTAAATGTACACCCCGCAGCTCATTCTTAAGCTCTCGGAAGCAATGAATTGCTCTATCCCTGATTTGTGTATTCAATTTATGATCACTATATCGCGCCTCCTCAAATATCCTAGTAAGACCACTAATATTTTTATCGCTTATTGGTAATACGGTCGCGATCACTTTCTCAAATTCCAAGGGTGTCATAGACTTCTTGCGAACAAAGTCGTACCGCTGCATAATTTTCAACATCGATCTATAAGCGTCAAAGATTGCAGCACGAATGCTGTCTATTTCTAGATCTTCAATTTTGGTCAACCGTATTTCCGCTCGCTCGGCAACAACGGCAATCTCTTCAATGTGTTGTTTGCGCCAGCTTATGTAATAGAGTACAATAATTATTATTAGAATCAAACCAATAATCAGGGGAAGGATATTGGTCATTCCCCCGTCTTGATTACCGCTAGGGGCATTCAAATTCGGCTGAGTATTTGGATCATTCATTGATGGATCATGGATCGAGGGATCGTACCACGGGTCATCGGGTTTTGGTCGGATAAGCTCAGGGTCTGGCCGGATGCGGTCGAGATTAATACCGTCGTTGTCATTAGGAGAATCGGTTCCATCAAAGGGCGAGGTACCAAATATATAGATTTCATCCCAATCTATGATCCCATCGCCGTCTGAGTCAATTCTTAAAGGATCGGTATTGTAATCATTCTCTATATCGTCACTGAGCCCGTCACCATCGGAATCGCAGAGAGTGGGGTTTGAATGAATTTCGTAATCATCACCGATTAATTCCACTTCCATTCCATCGATAATTCCATCGCCATCGGTATCCGCATTATTTGGATCCGTTAGCCACTGCATTTCCGCCCAGTCATTGAGTCCATCATTATCACTATCAACATCCATGGGGTCCGTACCGCAATTAATCTCGAGACTATCTATTAACCCATCACCATCGGAATCCGGGTTATTGGGGAAGGTGTTTGAGGTGGAAATTTCGTAATAATCTGTCAAGCCATCGTTATCCGAATCTATTTTAAACGGATCCGTATAATACCTTTTTTCTTCAAGATCAGTCAGCCCGTCTCCATCCGAATCGATCTCTCTATCATCGCTTCGGTCTAACGGGTCGCTCCCATACCGGACCTCCACACCATCATCTATGCCGCCGTCATCGGTATCAGGCTTGCTGAGGTTCGTTCCAAGTTCATATTCTTCTCGATTCAATAAACCATCGCCGTCATTATCCTTTAACCAGTAATCGTCGGAAGCGTTCAATAAATCACAATCGTAGCCGAAACTGTAGTTATAATAATACTCAAACCCGTCGTAAATACCACCGTCATCAGAATCAGAGTCGAACCGATCAGCGCCAAGTTCTATTTCCTTATAATCCATTAATCCGTCATGGTCAGAGTCCAAAACCATTAAATCATCTTCGGGATCATTAACCGGATCCAGGTTCGCTTTATACTCAAGCCCATCCCCCGCCCCGCCATCATCGGTATCATAATCGTTTGGGTCGGTGCCCAGCGATTCTTCCAACGCATCCGTTAAACTGTCGTAATCGCTGTCGATAAAGTTCTTATCATCCGTTGGATTGTTTGGGTCACCGTGCATTACCACTTCTAATGCGTCGAATGCACCGCCACCGTCAGTATCGTATATTAACGGGTCGGTCTTTGATCCTTCTAATTCATAATAGTCAGTCAAACCATCACCATCGGTGTCTGCATTGAGCGGTGATGTGCCGTGAACCAGGATCTCATCATAATCGGACAATTTATCCCTGTCCGTGTCCTTCAGGAACGGATTGGTACCCAGCTCTAGCTCTTTTAGATCAGCCACCCCGTCATTATCATCATCCGGATCATCAATATTCTTAACCCCGTCCATATCCGTATCCAATTTGGGGTGATTTATAAGTTCCAGTAAATCTATGAATGAATTTGTCGTCGTCCCCCCACCGGTGCCATCGAAGGTATAGTTAAAAACATGATCGATTGTGGAAATTGGTATGTTGAGAACATTAGCATCTGCACCCGAGACGCTTACGCCAGTGGTATTACCAAAGATTGCTTTGGTAGGTGTGACCTCGACGGGTAACCAGCCCACATCCGAAAACAGTACTTCGCCCCATGCATGCATATGTCCGCTTCTAATTACGCGCTCATTTGAACTCGAGTCTTCAATATCACCGGGGGCAAAACCGATCGCCAGCCGAGCGGGTATTCCCGTGGCACGACACATCAGCACGAAGGCGGAAGCAAAATCCACACAACGACCACGATACGTTTGAAATAGCATATTTAAAAGAGCAATTTCGTAATCCGTTAAATAACTGGAATAAGAGTCATAAGTTAGATAATTTAAATTGTAATCATAACTATTCAAATCATAAATGTAATTGTTGATTAAATGACTCGCAATTGCATATGCCTTCTCAAAATCTGTCTGCTTCCCGGCTGCAAGCTCACGACCGAGATTTGCGATCTCATCGGGGATATCATTTTGATCGATCAAATTCTTATTTGCAATCGTAGTAGGAACAGTTGCAGATTCCACTTGGGCGTCATCATATGAATATAATGTTGAGTTAAATGAATACGAAGTAATATACCCAATGGTTTTAAAGATCCCAATATCATTATAATGGATATTTGTTGGTGGGTTAATCGAAAATACCGTTGAGGTATGCAATGCAGTTGGTAGCATACCACTGAGCATGCCATCAATAGTTATGGTATATGTAATATCTTGTTTGGATTGAAATCTGGCAACCTCATCATCGAGTTCTTCACCGGTATATTTGCTGTCCGGTTTAATATAACTGCTTTGCAACCACGAGCCATACTCGTACCGATCGAAGACCGTGGTCCGCCAGTACCGGGGGTTCGTTGCCGGAGTCACTCTAAAAAGTATATTATTATAGCTCGTAGAATCATCTGTTGATCCTGCATTGAAATCATTCAGATCTAACTCATTGTAAGAGTTCCACAGGTTATTACCAGAATAATCTTTTAATAATAGATATCTCTTTTTACTGTCAGGCAGATCATCAAAATTGTTGTTCGGGTCCGCAGGATCGAGACCATTATCGATCTCATAGCCATCAGGTAAACCGTCATTATCAGAATCTTTATCATTGATATTAGAGAACCCGTCACCATCAAGGTCGCCATTTGCTTGGAATAACCCATGACGCTCACGGTTGGAAAGATATGGATGAGAATCCCTCAACCATTCCGGTATTTCACGGTCGGAAGTGTCGTCATAGCGATCTGACCAATACTCATATTCTTTACCGTCTGTAACACCGTCATTATCGGTATCAGGGTTATAAAAATCAGTATCTGTGATATACAGTTCGTCATTGTCGGTTAATAAGTCACCATCCGAATCGATCTCTTCGACAAGTTCATCGGGTGGTGTTTCGGGGATGTGTGCTTGCCGTGACTCGGAGGTCTTAAGCCAGGGTAGGTATGGGACCAATATTAATAATAATGTTAGAAGAATAGCGATCAAGAATATTTTACCTCTGATTTTAATTCCCCCAGTTTTTTAAATCAAATTATTATAAAGTAAATTTCTGCTCGGTAATATTAAATTTAATACTATTTACATTTAAATCATAGTTGGGGAGGTGCTGGTTTTTTTAGTTTAATTTGAAGATTATTTTCAATCACCAAATATAACCAACATATGTTATTTTCTTTAAGGATATAAATAATTATGGGTAGATAAGTTAGAAGTTAAAAGTTAGAAGTTAAAGTTAGAAGTTAATAATAATTAATATGAGAAAAAGACCACATTATTGATGATAATATTAATGCAATTATAGATAATATCAGCCCCACAAGCCCTTGTGTACTTCTTAGTCGCTTACTTGCGAATGAATATCCTCCGAAGATAATGCTTATGCCTGCAATACAAATTACTACAACAAAAAGCATGGTTCCAAAAATATCTGGGAATACGCTAAGCCAAAAAATGCACATCGCTACAATTCCTAAGGTCATCGCCGTGACACCGAATGGTTCTAGAGGCCGACGAGGGTAATATGGCGGATAATACTGTGGGAAATATCCTTGATGCATGCCCGGAACAGTCGTTATTGGATCATGTCCCTGCTGCTGACCAGGGTTACCATATCCAGGCGGATAGCCTCCATATAAATGCCCAGGGAAGGTCAGATATGGTTCACTATTGCGTTCTCTTGAATCTAATGGTACCCTAGAACCATTAACATCTTCGTGCGTATATTGTTCTTCATTATAGGATTCGTTTAATTGTTTGGATCGCTTCCTACTACTTCTGACCCCATCTCGTTCTTCATCAAATCGAGGTTCTCCGTAGTTGTCTTCTTTTTCTGCTTTACCATACTTTCGCATCTCTATTCGGCTTTTCCGCAGTTCTTCCTCATAAGAGCCCAGCATTTGATCACTCATTATATATTTCGTCTTCGCAATTTATTTGGGAATTTACCCCGTACAAGTTTCATGAAGGTTTTCTCACTTTCACGGGGTCCGCGGGCGATCAGGATATCCCCGGCTTGGATGCGGGTATGTTCATTAGGACCAAATAGCCATTCATTACCTCGCCTGATTGCAATGACCCACATACCCGTTTCCGAAGCTAACCGGATCGTGCCTAAATTGCAATTAGCCATCCTGGAGGCAGACCGTACTTCGGCTTTACTAATTATAACCTCGGATTCTCTTATGCTCATTTTCAAGATTGGGTGCGGTTCTATATCACGTAACACCACATCCGCAATTCCCCGCGCGGAGTCCGCAATCATCTCAATACTCGTTGCTAACCGGATCAAAGTAAGTGCCATACTAGCGTTCTCTTTCGCCGTATTGGTGACCGCTGTATTTTGTATATCATTGTATAACATGTCAATTATATCTTCTAAATGATATACTTCTTGTGCTATTTCTTTATTATTGTACAATAATGCCGAGTATGCAAGATCTACCATTAATTCTGATGTGTCTTTCATCTTAAGCAGTTTATCTTCAATTCTTGCCAGATCCTTCATTTACATTCACCCCCAATCAAGCTGGCATTTTGTCCATTTTTCGTGGGCCATGGCTCAGCGCCTGAAGCATATCTATGGAATTCTTTCAAACCGTCTTCTACGCCTCGGATTATCAATCTATCTTCGGCTTTAAACTTGAACTTCTCATCCACACCATAGATCCATCGTTTACCTCGATTCACGGCAATGACTCGGGCACCTGTTTCCGATTCTACCATTAGTTCACCGATTTGGCAATTAACTATAGATGAGCTTTTATCTACGAATACATGTTTGATCTTCTCGTCACCTTTTCTTAGCACTATCGGTAGCATCAGGCGTGCTTCTAGATCCAGGTCCAATAATTTTACTATATCACCTGCTGCATTTGAGATATTCTCCGCCATTGATGCCACCTGTAGAATGCCAGATAATTGCTCAGCGTCCTCCGAAGTCCTGGTAGCCATCATTGCCGCCAATCTTATTTGGTACAGCAATTTATCCATTTTGATCTCGAGTTCTTCAACCTCTTGCCCCATATCATTACAATCAAAGATCACGGCAGAATACGCCAGGTCAACAATGAGTTCGGAAATATCTTTCATCTCGGTCAATATCTCCTTTACAGAGGTTGGCGTGTATTCTATCTCTTCAAACTCTTTTTTCTTTTTTTTTCGTCCGAATCGCCACTTGATCATTTACCTATCTCCTTTGTGATTAAAGGATGTTCAATTGGTTATTGGCAACTCAATTTATTCTAAACATCCTAATAATTCAACATATTATAACATTCTGTAAATTTATCAACCAATTCCTATTATACTTATCATCAGAAATAGACATAGTATTCCCAGTGCATCACCACTAGTGGTCACAATTGGCATGATCGAATTATCCGGGTCGATACCTTTTTTAAAAGAGTAAACCGCAGATATAACACTTAAACCGATCAAGCATAAAATGAGTAATACACCTGTGCCGATAACGATCAACATTAATTTGGTAAAACCGATCACCGCAATATCGAGACCAATAACTGGAAGGACCAGGTAAATTATCAATCCTAAAGTACAAAATGTGATCAAACCTAAAACGAATGTCCCGGTTACATTCTTACGTAGCTCATTACCTTTGAAATCCAAACCAATTATACCCGTATGTAATCCAGAGGCTAACCGTGCACCGAGTATGCTACCTATATTGCCCCCAACACCATTTATTACTGGTATTAGAGTGAGGATGATAGGCATGGTCATGATACCTTGATTAGTATTTAATATCTGACCGATCAAAACTTCCACTCCGATACAAATCGTAAGTAACGGAATGCTTTCCTTAATAATTTTCGGTGCCGAGTACACTGCCATTAAATCACCTCTATGAACAGATATGCTGTTAAGAATATGCAGCCCAATGTGATCATATCTCCAACCGTGGCAAGTGACGGTGCCGTGATATTATCCGGGTCATAACCGCGTCTGAAGGCTAAAATAATTACACCGATAGTCAGGAAAGCGAGTATCACACCTGCCATTGTCCCGGCTAGTAATGCAATCCCAATCAGTTTGAGTGCCCCAGCACTCCGAAGCCCGAGTGCCAAACAAGTAATATGCGCAAGCACCCCGGCGATTGCCGCCATGATGATCCCCAAACCCAGCGAGGCGATAAAATTTTCCTTGGTTTCATCATTCCAGATATTCCCCGGTGCGATCAACCCCATATGAGCAGCTGAACCGAGCCGTGAGCCAAGAGTAATATCTATATTACCCTTTAATCCCATGATCGCCGGAATTAAAACAATAAGTCCCGGGAGGTAATCTAAAAACTCGACCATCCCGCCGAAGATCCTGCCGGCGAAGATCTCGACGATACCACAGAGTATGAGCAATGGTAGGCTTTGCCGCAACATCGTTTTAATTTCCACGTGCTCACCTCTCTCTGACCTCCATAGCAGGTATGATTTCGGTTAAGTTCTAGTTTAGAAACCAAGCTATTCATATTTATATTGGACCTATCTAAATATACAATTTTCAAGTACATTTTTAATTCACATTTTAAGTTATATTCAAACAATAATCGTTCTTGTCGTAACGGTCTTATCATAAATATGTTTGTCGGAATATAGTTCTGTTACGATTTCGGGTGATGAAAATACTGTTTCATAACGGGTGATGGGGTGTAATAGATAATAATTCTCAATTGTTTAATAATGCATTAGTTCTAATTATTATTACAAAGGTAATAACTTTGTTATTTACCTTAGATTATTTCAAAATCAAGAGTATTTAAGGTAAAGATAGCTATATTCACCATTACCTAAGAAAAATATTTATATTAAATAATCAATACTGATTCTCATAAGGCAATAAAATGGGATCTAAACAATATAGTTTCACTCCTACTGAGGAGCAACGAGAATTAATTGAGACTCATTGTGAAAAATTAAAAAATGAAAGTAAAATAACAAAAAAAAGAAGCCAATTTTTAAGAGAATGTCTAGAGTTTTACTTTAATCAACAAGCTGAGATTAAGGGTAAAGAAATTCCAGTTATTATTAGTAGAGGAAACTTAAGAAAATTAAATATATTAATTGAAGCAGAAGAAATCCCAAAATTAAGCTCATTTATAGATTATTTAATTAGAGAGTTTTTAACAAATTATGTATCTTCTGAGGAAAGATTTAAAGAGGTTTCAGAGAAATGTTTAAAACTAACATTAAAAGAAAAGAATATTGAAGAACAATATTTGAAAAAATAGAGAAGTTAAGGGGATAATTAATATTATTATACTTTCATACCCCTCTTTGAAGAAAATCAATATATTAATTGAAGAATAACATTTAATTGAGTAGAGAATTTTAAAACCTATGGTGTGTGTTATAATGACCAGAACGGACTTTCAGCAAGCTTTAGCCGGAATGGAATTATATAATGCCATGACTATGACCCCATTACAGGGATTATTAGGATTTAATTTATATATTAAGGATGAAAATAAAGAAGATGAGATTAAAAGATGTTTATTATCAATGAAAAAATTCTGTAAAGTACATAAATATTATTTCGAAAATAAAGATGAAGCAATTTTAATTGATATTGGATTATTTGAGGGGATTGATAAAATTAATGATTTAAAAACTGAAGAATGGATAAAAAAGATTAGATTAATTAATGTTACCACTGAAGAAATATTAAATTATTATGAAACAAAGGAGAATAAACCCTCAGTAGAAATCATTCTAAACACTATGTCAACTCTTAGGGAACT
>CBFDAW010000009.1:0-14434 GCA_965602865.1 uncultured Thermoplasmata archaeon | reverse complement strand
AAATTATTTCCGAGCTGAATTTGGAAAAATAGAATAAAGCCTATCTTTTGAGTTATTCATAATACTTTTTGGGAAATTTAGGATCTTTAGATTCTTAAGTGATTTATACTACTTCACACCCACAAAGACCACTGGACCTTTCATTTTCTTGGTCCAGAGCTTCTTAGTTGAGCCTGCGTATATATAAGTTTTAAAACCGATTTTAGTCATTATTATTTTGATTTTTTCCGGTTCGAACACACCTAATTTATGTTCATCAATCTCAAAATCGACTTTACCTTTATCTTTAATCAAGAATATCATCTTCCCCTCAAAGATCCCATCCTTTGGTTCCGGTGGTGATTGTGAGATCCTAGCTAATTGTAAATCTTTATCTGAATAAGTATTGATCCATATCGATCCACCGAGCCAGTGATCCTTGTGGATACCTATATCAAAAATTACCACGCCACCATTTTTGAGATGGTCAAAAAAATTTTTTAGAGAATTTTCCAATTCTTCATAATTCTGATTATAAGTCATTGAAGTGAATAAGCAAGTTATTACATCGAATTTATCCTGTAACGCTAATGTTTTCATATCACCTTTTATGAACTTTACTCTACTTACCTTTCTGCGCGCAAGTTTAAGCATCTCGGGATTGATATCCAGACCAGTAATTGTGAATTTATTTTTTAACCTTGCTGCATGGCTACCGGTGCCGCAGGCTACATCGAGCAATTTCTTACCTTTGCTTATTTTGTGTTTTTTAACTGCCCATTTTATAATTTTAGCTTCGTGTTCATAATCTTTATCCGCGTAAATCTTATCATAATATTTTGCAAATTTTTTAAACAGTTGCTCTTCTGTCATTGCCTAACGATATATTTAGTATACTAAAAAAGTATTGGGTTTTAGATGTAAAGTGCTAGAAATAATATTCTTACAAAGAATTTATCGGTAGATTAAACCATTAAGGTAGGTTTATAAACCTTAAGAATAACGGATTTGATGTGATGGAAATATCTGGTTTAAAGATTCACCCTATTCGAATTTCATTAAAAACACCATTCATAATCTCAGCCGGAACACAAACTGAATATATAGGTGTATTATTAGAATTAACCACCGATGAAGGCCTTACTGGTTGGGGTGAAGCCGCACCGTCCGAACGTGTGACGATGGAGACACAAGTTTCGGTTTTAAGATCATTGGAGACCGTCGTGAAACCGATGGCACTCGATCGTAAAATGGACGATCTTGAGGGTATATTGACCGCCGCCGAGGATGCACTACCCGGTCAACCAAGTGCACTTTGTGCATTAGATCTTGCACTTCATGACCTAAAAGCTCAACACGCCAAGATACCGATTAAATATTTATTGGGCGGATACCGAGATAACATCCCGATTTCGTTCACCGTGGTCATCGGCACGGTAGAAGAAGCAGTTTTGAGTGCAGAAGAATATATTGAGGCCGGCGCTAAGGTTTTAAAAGTGAAGTTAGGAGTGGATCCCGAAGATGATGTGGCGCGGGTATGCGCGATCAGAGATGCATTCGGGTTTGATATTAAGATGACCGCCGACGCAAACCAAGGTTATTCGGTTGCTCAGGCAATCAAAACTTTGAATAAACTTGCACGCTATGAACTGGAGTTCGTCGAGCAGCCCGTTGCTGCGGATGACAGAAATGGCTTACAAGAAGTGCACAAAGCTGTGGAAGTACCGATTATGGCTGATGAAAGTGCATGTTCGGTGGCCGATGTTCTGAACTTGGTCAAATTGGAGGCGGTGGATATGATAAATATCAAACTAATGAAATGCGGCGGGCTACGCAATGCGGTTAAGATCTCCACCCTCGCCGAGGCAGCGGGTATGCCGTGCCAGATCGGGTGCATGATCGAAACGGGAATCGGGATCTCAGCAGGAACGCATCTTGCACTTGCTCTTAAGAATATTAAATATGCAGACCTGGATGGGCATATTTTCTTAGAACATGATGTAGTTACCGATCATCAGATCACGCAAGATGGAATAAATACAATCAGCGGTCGGCCAGGGTTGGGAATAAAAGTTGAGGGCCCATAGGGTCGGGAGCCTAATGAGTTTTCAATGAAAAGAATGAAAGTGTGAGGTGAGAGTACGCTACGATATTAATATGATAATAATCGTTGGTGAGACAGTTATGTACAGCTTTGACCGTCGGTAATGTCAGTCACTCATGCTTAGAAAAAAACACTGGCTATAGGGTGGGGAAAATCCAAACTCACCCTCGTAAAGCAGTAAAATAACTTAGTGTTGCAGGGGGGGCGAAGAGAGGATTGGTTATTGAAAAAAAGTAATGCGGTGAGAAAACAACCCCCCTACAACTAAGCCAAGTTTCGTTGTAATTGAGAACAAACTCGTCTTACAACGCAAATTATATTGTTTTGACAGTATATAAATATTTCGGGTAAATTTTCCTTATTATCTTGCCACTTTCAGAGGATGCTGGTCTTTTTATAATCATAATTTTATAAATATAGGTATATATTTAGTAAAGATTTGGTTAATAATTTGGTTATAAGCTCAACTTTAGTTTATTTTCCATTGGTAATTTTTATTTTCTATAGCGGTTTCGTTAACCGGTTTGGTTTTAGAAGCTCCGTTCGAAACTCTTCTAATTGTGAACGGATGACCCATGAAATAATAATTCGTCCTCTGACGTAAGATAGTCAACTTTTATTGCTAACAATTAATAACTGACAACTAATCTCTTTTTCTTTCAATCCAACTTCGGAGAATAACCGTATTTCATATTATTTACTGAATCAATCTTTATATATTTACCAAGATTCTCTGCAAATTACTACTATCCTTGGACTAGTATATAAATAGAGTTATGTAATTAACCTAAAAATATATTAATAAGATTAGTGTTCACCGTTCTTAACTCTTTCTTTTTTACTTACATTGAAATATTAAAAATAGGTGAACAGATGTCACGTCGTTTTTGGACCGAAGACAAAATTATTTCAGAAATTCAAAAACTCCATTCAGAAGGCGAAGATCTTTGGTATCGCGCTATGGAACGAAATCATAAAGATTTAATCCGCGCATCCGAACGATATTTTATGGGTTGGAAAAATGCAGTAATAGCGGCGGGATTGAATTATGATTCGATAAAAAAACGCACACACCAAATCTGGACAGAAGGAAAAATATTAACTAGATTACATAAATTGCTCATAAAAGATCCACAATTAAAAGCTAGTATAGTTCAACAAAAGGACAAAAAATTATATCTTGCAATTATAAGACAATATCAGACCTTTGATAAGGCGCTTTCTAAATTGAATGAAAAATTCGATAATGTCCAGATACAAAAAACCGCGCCACTTGATAAAAATGCCGCTAAAAATATGAAAATCTTTACAGTTCGTACCCGGATCAGATCAGAGCGTAATGTTGGCGAGGCAATCATAAAACGTGCCACGTCAAAGGGTATAAACATCGGCACGATCCAATATCCAACCATTCTAAACGGTTATTTATTTGTAGAATGCGATAATCGGGAAGTGTTAAACCGCTTGATTAAGAATATAAGAAACGCTCAAGGGCTTTTGAATGGTGAGACCACTTTAGAGGAAATTTCCAAGTATATCAAAACGCCAAGATTCAAGAAAAAATTCTATGAAGGAACGCGAATCGAGATCACAGATGGACAATTTAAAGGGGAGCGTGCCATAATCCAGCACATCAATGATCGCACCCATGAACTAACCGTCGAGTTAATGGATGAAATTTTAAAAATTCCAATAGTTATTTCTCGGGACAAATGCAAAATTTTAAATTAAAATTCATAGTTGATTTAAATTAATATTGACGGATATAAACAATTATCATTTATGTCGAAAAAAATATTAAGAACATAAGATGTGATTGATATGAAAATAACAATAGAAATTAACGAAGGTGAGTTAATAGCCGGAGTAGTTGAATCTCTAGTTAATAGTGATAAACCAGCAATGAAACATATATTGAGAAGTATCTTAAAAGAAATTGCACTTTCAATAGACCATAAGACTGCTAAAATAATTGCTGAAAAATATGTAGAGATCGAGCATGAGATTAACTTCAAAGCAAGTGATAATAAATAATCATGATTAAAATTATATATTGTATTACCTTGGTGAGCTTATATGTTGAGCTCAAAGCGATTGTGTGGTTTATTATTTACTATATTAATAAGTTTGATTTTAATTTCCATTGGTTCTTGTTTTCTAGTACTTTACGGGCTTACAAATACTAGTACGAGCCTGGTATGTTCTGCTGACAGTTCAACCTCAGCAGGTATAAGTACTTCAAACCATCGCCAGACACTTGTCGCATTTACAAATATAACTACTAGCGTAGGTCTAAGTGGTGTATCTGGTAACTTCTTTGCATGGGGTGATTATAATAACGATGGAAATCAAGATATATTAATAAATGGTGGTAGGTTATTCAAAAATTCCGGGGGTTCAGATTATAAATTCACCGAAGTGACTGACGATTTGGGATTGGATGGAAGCGGTAAAGCAGCTTGGGCGGATTATGATAATGATGGTGACTTAGACTTTTACAGTGCAGGATATGATGTATTATGGCGCAATGAAGGACCGCCCACATACAATTTTAAGGATGTCACCGAAGACGCCGGGATTGGCGATAATTGGGCAGAATATCCAACCACTGCCGTTGGTTGGGGTGATTATAACCTGGATGGATACTTAGATATGTATATCACCGGCGGCGAAGACTGGAACGATGGCGACCCTATTTATTATCCAGACTATTTATTTCATAATAACGGCGATGGTACATTTACCGATATAACCGAACGAGCGGGGATACGTGAGTTCGGGGGGCCATATTATGGTCGAGGTGTTGCTTGGGGTGATTATGATAATGATGGTTGGCCGGATATCTATATCTCGAATTACAGGATTTCTCAGAACTGGTTATTCCATAACAACCGTAACGGCACATTCACCGACGTCGCACTGGAAAAAGGTGTAGCCGGTGAGGAAGCTCAGCGAATGGGTAATATATATTACGGGCATACTGTAGGCTCTGCATGGGCGGATCTGGATAATGACGGCGATTTAGACCTGTTCGAATCCGACCTGGCACATAAGGATCTCTACCGTGGCCCCATCTGCGGAGATTCACAAATTTATCGGAACAACGGCGCGGCAAATAATTATGATTTCACAGATGTACGACCGGATTCCGGTATACCGGAGAAGAATATTGGTGCCGGCGAGGACGAACTCTTCGTTGGAATTGCAATGGGTGATTTTGACAATGATGGTTTTTTGGATCTCTTTATACCACAGATCTACGATTTGGAGTATTCGTATTCTTATCTATATCATAGCAATGGAGACTGGACCTTTTCAAATGTATCGGATGATGTTGGTGTCTTGGTCTGGAATACTTATGGTGGTGCATGGTGCGATTATAATAATGACGGTTTTCTTGACCTAATCACCGGCGGCAAAGGCTCTGCCGATCCAAATGCCACATCTGAAGTTCACCTTTATAAAAATGGCTGTAATACTAATTCTTGGCTGCACATTAAATTGATAGGAAAGCATTATAATAAAATGGGTATTGGTGTTCGAGTAAAAGTTACCGCAGATGGAACCACTCAGATCCGTGAGCTGGAGGGCGGTATGGGATGCCACTCTATGCAAAATTCCATACCCGTGGAATTCGGATTCGGTAATTATTTTGGTACCGTGGATGTGGAGGTTCTTTGGCCATCAGGGGTTGTCCAAAAAATTGAAGATGTTATCTTAAATAAATTATTAGAAATAGAGGAAACCACCATGGCACCTGACTTGAGCTTCATAAATGTCAAAGTTTTGGAAAGCCATCCCATCCAAGGTGATACTATTACGATCGAAGCTAATGTCGTAAATATGGGTTATTTAGATGCTGAGGCTGCAGTAGTACGTTTTTATGACGATGACCCATTGGACGGTACCGAAATTGGCTCGGCACAAGAAATTATCAACTTAGAAAAGTTCCACAGCATTAAAGTCACAACCACCTGGGACACGACTGACCAAGCTGGTGCACATGACCTTTGGGCAGTAATTGACGAGGTTGAGCCAGAGGAACTCATTATTACAAATAATTCTATGAATTGTTCTATTTTAATACGCGAGAAAAATGAAGAACCGAAGGCAGTATTAACAACCAGTCCAATAGAGAGCCTGTTCCCTGGGGATTTGGTATTTTTTGATGGCTCGAATTCAACCGATGATATAGCGGTAGAATATTATTATTTTGATTTTGGTGATGGAAATTCAACAGACTGGATCATTAATTCAAATCTAAAGCACCAATACTCGGTAGCCGGATCATTCAAGGCAACATTAAAGGTGAAGGATTCTGATGGTTCGGAAAGCACGAATTTAGCCCAAGCATCGATCATCATTTCGGAACCGCCGCAGCCAAATAGACCACCTGTAATAGATAATTTTACCGCCAATCCCACCGTGCTGCAACCAGGCGAAACTTCAAAATTGAAGATAGTCGCCCATGACCCCGATGACGACCAATTGATATTCTATTTTAATGCGGACGAGGGTGAACTTACTAGTAAGGATTATAAATCTACCGCCACTTGGCATGCACCAGAGGAGGAGGGAATATATCCACTTACTGCAAAGGTCGGTGATGGTGAATTATTTTCAAGTGCATCAACTCAATATATTAGTGTGATAACGGAATCAGTGAACCATCCACCGGAGATAATAAATATAATAATAGATCCTCCGCAGGTAAGCCCGGGAGACAATGTTACACTCGAAGTAACAGCCTCTGATCCCGATGAAAACGATAATTTAAATTATTTCTATAAAGCTTCAATCGGGCAAATTATGGGTACAGGTTCAAAGGTAACCTGGCAGGCACCCGAGATACCAGGAACATACATAATTCAAGTAATCATCTCGGACCAAGATGGTCTTTCTGCTGAGCAAGAAGTTACTGTTATTGTGAATGCTATCAATTATCTCCCAGTTATTATTGACGCCGATGCAAAACCAAACAAGATTAATTCCGATAGTTCATCAATTGTATTATTCACTGTTGAGATCGAAGATAAGAATGGATTAGATGATATCTACCGAATAACAATAGACCTATCACCGGTAGGTGGTAAAACCCGCCAGAAAGTGTATAATAATGGAAAGTTCGGTGATAAGGAAAAAAACGACAGGATATATTCATATGAATATATTATTGCAGAGGGCATTGAAGGTGGGACTAAAATACTTAAAATCTCTGTTCAGGATTATTCCTTTAATGAGATAACTTATGACTTGGAACTTGAGGTTCAAAGTGAAAAAATAAAAGATGATGGCACAAGTACATTATTACCAGGCTTTGGACTGCACACATTGCTTATTGGTTTTATTTGTTATATATTTTATTTCCACACTCGAATAAGATCGAGGAGGAAATTAAGATAATTAAAAGGGGTAGGAGATAGGAAAATAACTTAAATTATGGCAACACTTACGTACCCTTCGGGTAAATATATACAAGGTGATACAATGAAAAAGCTCGTTCTTTTTCTAATCCTCAGTTTCATTATTTCCATATCCTTCAACCAAGGTTTGTATGAAACCACCGATGGCAACGACTCAGACTCAGGATCTTTAATACAAAACCAAGAACTTCAATTAAACAACAACAAAATCCACGATTCACCGGAGAATCGAGCTCAAACCAAGAACTCTGTATTTGTTCATTACGAGTCTCTACCAACTGATGCCGATGTAGCAGCCCTTGACGCAATGGGTGTATCGTGTGTGTACAAAGGTAAATACATAAACGTTATACAAACAAATGAAGTGGACAGGAGCATGCTTGAAAGGATAACCGATGTTCCAGGAATAACATCCATCGAGCCCGTACCTGAAATTAAACGATCATTAGATATTAGTGCCCGTGCACTAAAAGCAAGAGAATCAGATGAATATTCACCTAATACAGTCTGGGAAATTGGTTATTCAGGATATGGTATTAACATCGCAATTTTGGACGGCGGAGTGGATGATGATCACCCATCATTGGTGAACAAATTTGTTGCAGGCGTGGACTTTACAGGCACTACCGGACAAGTTAAACCAAAAGATGGAAGTTTTAATCCAGATGATTATAATGGTCATGGCACAGCATTAGCAGGTATCGCGTTTGGTACTGGAGGATTTGATGAATATTATCGAGGTATTGCTCCTGAGGCTAAATTGATTGATGTCAAAGCAGTAGGTGGTGTATCTAACCAGATCATGAACGCACTTGAATGGTGCCTTGATCATCAATATTCCGACTGGAATAATAATGGCGAGGATGAGTACGATGGAATTGATATTATTAGTTTAAGTCTATCGGTAGGTGAAGATTCTGATGGCCAGAGTGCAATTTCGCAGTTATTAAATACTGTAGTTCAGGCGGGAATAGTGGTGGTAACTGCGGGTGGTAACGATGGACCTTATAATAATGGCTTTGATGATATTGCAGCTACAGATAGGGTTATCACGGTGGGTAATATTGATGATATGAACACTATATCTCGTGATGATGATTCACTTAACCCATCATCGAATGTGGGCCCGCGTCGCGATGACGGTGATGATAGTCCATATGATGAATTGAAGCCTGATGTAGTGGCGCCAGGCACAGATATTATGGCGCCACAGTTCAGTTTAATAGGCCAAAACGGTAACGGGTATGATACAATAACGGGCACATCGGCATCCTGCCCACATGTATCCGGGATATGTGCACTAATGTTAGAGGCAAATCCAAACCTCAGACCTAGAGACATCAAAAAAATATTACAAAATACCGCAGAAACCATAGGTGAGCCCGATGAACCGGAATTAAGTGATAAATACAATTATGCTTACGGTTATGGCAGTATTGATGCCTATTCAGCAGTGAAGATGGCAATTAAGGGCGTTATAAATAACGCACCAGTTTTAACATCTTTAACTGCATCGGCACTATTTGTAGAACCTCAGGGGGAAGCATATATAACTACCATCGCTGCCGACCCTGATGGTGATGAACTTAGATATTTGTATGAGGTTTCGGGCGGCGAGATATACGGTACAGGCCCGCATGTGATCTGGGTTGCACCCGAGGAGGTCGGGGAGTACTTGATTACAGCGCAGGTTGATGATGGTGCGTTATACTCCGAATCGGTTAGTATCACAATTACAGTAGAATTAGAGCCCCATAACCATGCACCGGTAATTGAAAGCGTTAAAGCCGAACCTACGGTCGTTGAGCCATATGAGAGTTCAACTATTAATGTGAGTGCTTATGACCCCGATGGCGATTTCTTAGATTATGAATACGAGGTTTCCGGCGGCTCGATCAGTGGTGCCGGACCACAGGTTGTATGGATCGCACCTGGTAATAAGGGGAGTTATGAAATAAAAATCACGGTTTCGGACGGTGAATTATCCACTGAATTTAAAGTCAAGATCCGTGTGGAAGGTGGACCGGATAATAAACCGCCAGACATTGAAAGCTTTACCGCAGATAAATATAGTGTATCAATTAGTGAATCGGTAATCTTGCAAGTTATTGCATCCGACCCGGAGATGGGCGAGTTGGACTATATATACTTCACCGAATCGGGAGAGATCGGCGGCTCAGGAGCACTTGTAACCTGGACCGGACCGAAAACTCCCGGAGATTATATTATTGAAGTGACGGTATTCGACAATATGGGATTATCAGATAATGAAGATATTTCAATCGAAGTAATACAACCGAATATAGCACCAGTCATCAAGGAAAAAAAGGCTTACCCCGATAAAGTATTAAATGATGGGACAGTTGAAGTATTATTCACCGTCAAAATAGATGACGAGAATGGACCGGATGATATCGCCCAAGCAATCATTGACCTTTCTTCAATCCTTGGCAGCGAGAAACAGAAGATGTACGACAACGGTAAATTCGGTGACCAGAAGAAGTATGATGGCGTGTATTCGGTCTCATATTTGATTCCCCGTGGTGTATCAGAAGGTGAAAAAACTTTAAAAATTTCGGTTCAAGATCGGTCCGGTGAATCAACGTCAGATACTCTTAATATCGATTTGACCACGGTGGCGGCGGAGGAGTCAAATGAAGGGTTAATAGCCGATTTTCTGCCACTACCAGGATTTGAAGCCGAGCTATTGATCTTGGCTTTTTTTCTAATAATCATTATTTTCGGTAGTAAAAGAATTAAATTCACGGACAATTACAGAAAAGTTTAACAATAAAAAGAAAGCAAAATCTAATGATCTCGAATAAATTTAATATTCCTGGGGGACTACCATTTATTTAGGTGCGCACGAATCCATCTCAGGCGGCATATATAAATCATTATTATACGGCGTAGAAGACGGTTGTGAAGTAGTACAATTATTCTCCAAAAGCGCCAGGCAGATGAAAGCTAAACCGCTGACCGAAGAAGATATCAATGCATTCAAAGATACGCTGAAAAAGACGAAAATAAAAGCCACAGCAGTTCATGACGCATATTTAATAAATCTCGGAAACCCTGACGACAGTAAATGGACAAAATCAAAAGAAGCGTTTCTTATCGAGATGCAGCGTGCTGAGGCGCTGGGAATACCGCATTTAATCTTCCACCCAGGGGCGCACTTAGGCAAGGGTGAAGAATATTGTTTAAAACGCATCGCGTCAGCATTAAACGAGCTTCACGATCAAACCCCGGGGTTCAAGTTGAAAGCATTAATCGAAGGCACAGCTGGACAAGGGACTAATGTCGGTTATAAGTTCGAGCACATACGAGCTATAATAGACAAACTCTCCGAGCCTGAGCGCATAGGCATGTGCTATGACACGTGCCATGCTTTTGCTGCGGGGTACGATATTCGAAACGAAGAAGTATATAAAAGGACTTTTGAAGAATTGGATAATATTATTGGCTTAGCCAAATTAGAGGCGTTCCACTTAAATGACGCACTCAAACCCCTTGGGTCACGGATCGACCGGCACGTGCAAATTGGTGAGGGCGAAATCGGGTTATTCGGTTTCTGGCGGCTGGTGAATGATAAACGGTTCAAAGAGCACCCGGGGTATCTTGAGACACCACCGCTTCTAACCGGTGAGAGTTCGTATAAGCATAATTTGAAGATTTTGAAGAAGCTCCGAGGTGCGAAGGAAACACCGAAAAAAAAGGGCAATAAATGGAATTTTTAATTTGATGACGGATAATACTTATTCCACAATTCATCTAACTCATGACCTATTTTAAGTTCGATTACCAGTTTATATTTATGTTTTTCATCTTTAACGAAGATGATCGAATTCTTTTTACCATGTTTGAATTCCGTAATCTCGCTCAGCGGTAGCTCGAAAAATATTAAAGCACCCAATCGCACCGCCCGCCGCATCCTGTGCGCATGGTAATCCCAACCGCCAAAATCACCGAGCTCATGGTCTAGATTGAAAGTATGGATCTTCTCGATATACTCAGGCACCTCAATATAAACAAGTCGTTTATTAGTAATGTTAAAGCTTCCATAACCTTTGAATAATATGGTCCGCCAGCCTAATTTATACCTCACCCAACCGCGATGCAGCATACCAGAAGAACTCACACGCAGCCGCTCACCACGAAGCATAATAATTTCTCCAGAATCCGAATAAACCTTACCTTTGCCTTCAATATCCCCAAATTTCATCGGCGAACCTTCACATAGGTAATGTTACCACTTATTATTATTGTTTGGCAAGACTTAGATACCTCTTGAGAGACGAAAAAGTTTAAGGTTTTATAATCTCATTCAACCGTTAAAATTTATATAAATTATTAATTGAAAATCTACTATCTTAATAAAATAAAAATAGGTGGATAATATGAATTTGCGGGAGCATTTAAAGGATATTGATGAGGAACTGGCTAATTTGATACTTTTAATTGGTGAGCAGGGAAAGAAGATTAAAAATGCGTTCGTGGGTAAACAGACTTATGCGGATACCAAAAATATCTACGGCGAACAACAGTTGGCGTTGGATAAATGGGCGGATGAACTACTGATTACCGAGCTAAAGAAATCCAAGCTGGTGAAATCCATCGCCTCTGAGGAGCAACCAGATATTGTATCGGTACCAGATAGTACTGGTAAGTACAGTGTAACTTTAGACCCGCTTGACGGGTCGTCATTGATCGGTGTGAATCTCTCAGTAGGGACAATAATCGGAATTTTTCAAAGTGACACGCCGCTAAACAAGGGCTCAGAGATGGTGGCGGCTATGTATATATTGTATGGTCCCTTGACACTTCTTACATATACCATCCGAAAAGGTGTCCACGAGTTCGTGTTAAGCGATGCGGGAGAGTATATTTTACAACAGGAGAACATAATGATACCCGATGGAAAGATCTATGCCCCTGGCGCACTGCGCAAGGATTACTTGCCAGTACATAAACAATACATCGAAAAGCTCGAAGCCGATGGGTATAAACTGAGGTACTCGGGGTCGTTCGTTGCCGATGTGCACCAAATACTACATAAGGGTGGCATCTTCACATACCCCGGGTTTATCGGTCGCGAGCAGGGTAAACTACGGCTGCTGTTCGAGTGTAACCCACTGGGGATGATCATTACAGAGGCGGGCGGTGCGACCAGCACGGGTAAGGAAAAGATACTGGATATCCAGCCCACCGCTGTTGACAACCGTGTACCCATATATGTGGGCGGTAAGAAGGAGATCGAGCTTATTGAGAGTTTTTACACTAATTCCAGTTCGGGTCAGTAATATTTCTATTAATAAGTTAAACACAAAAAAAGATGATTAAACAGCCGGGCGTGGACTTAATCCTTGCACTTAATATGCAAGGCTTTAAATAAATCCTTGCATATTTATTGTCATGAACTCGGACCTTATCAAAATGGTGATTGAAGACCAAAGGGATGAGATCGAATCGAAATTCAAAACCGAAAACATCATCACCAGAGAAGGGTTAAAAGAATCTAAAAAATATATCGGCGCTCCTTTTGCATTCATCATAATGGGTTTAAGACGGTGCGGAAAATCTATTTTTTCACATCTTATGGTCCGGGAAGAAAAATATGGATATGTGAATTTTGACGACGAACGCTTCAGAGCTTGCACAGTCGGTGATTTAAATAAAGTTCTTGAAGTTATCTACCAGCTACATGGAAATATAGATTACATAATACTTGATGAGATCCAAAATATTTTAGGTTGGGAATTATTCGTTACTAGGTTGCAAAGAACCAAGCGTGTAATAATTACTGGTAGCAATTCAAATCTTTTAAGCACCGAATTATCCACACATTTAACTGGTAGATATATGGATTTCGTATTATACCCATTCTCATTTCGTGAATTTTTAAAATTTAATGATTTTGTACCAAATCCTTATCTTACCACATCAATCGGACAAACAAAAAAATATTTAGATGATTATATACAAAAAGGGGGCATTCCAGATTGCTATACATTTGGTGAGAGGTATTTGTTAAACTTGTATTCTAATATTTTGGAGAAGGATGTACTTTCACGATATAGGATCAAGTACCAAAAAGAGTTCCATGAGATGGCTAGATATTTAATTTCAAATCATTCGAAAGAATTCAGTTATAATAAGCTGGCAAAAATCTGGAAAATAAAAAATGTGCACACGGTGATCAATTATCTCAATTATCTTGAAAATTCCTTTATGGTTTTTGAGCTTTTACGATTCTCATATAAATTAAAAGAACAACACCTGGCACCCAGAAAGATCTACTGCATAGATCCGGGGATAATTAATATCGTAGGTTTCTCTACCTCAGAAAACAAAGGTCAATTAATGGAAAACATTGTAGCAATTGAACTCCAAAGAGCAAAAGCTTTCGACCCACAACTAGAAATCTATTATTGGAAGGATCACCAACAGCGTGAAGTTGATTTTATCGTGAAAAAGAAAAACGCGGTCTTGAAATGCATCCAAGTGACCTATGCATCTGATTCATATGATATCGAAAATCGAGAAGTGAGATCCTTATTGAGAGCCAGTAAAGAGTTAAGTTGTAAGAACCTTAGAATAATTACATGGGATTATGAGTCTGAGGATAATGGAATTCATTATATCCCATTATGGAAGTGGCTACTTTATGAAAATCCAACAACCACTGCATTTGATTAATAATTCTCTCAGATACACTTTTAAGTATAATACTTATGAGTGTATTATTCGATCAGAACCGCGAGATTGACCTTTTTATGAAATGTTATCACAATCGATTCCTATTCTCCTCCCCATAATCTTATATTCCTTTTATTCATTTCTATTAATATTTACTAAAAATATTTATCCTATAAAATACTATCAAATGACCGAAGTGATTATAGCCAACAGAATCGTTTTGGGTTTT